>CATNCS010000004.1 GCA_950097245.1 uncultured Oscillospiraceae bacterium
CCTCGCCCGCCCCCCCCCCGCGGGGGGGGGGCCGCATAAAATTGGGTCATGTTATGTGGGGCCTTATTTTTCAATTTCCTTTATATGCTCTCGTGGGGGCCGGCCGGGGGCCCGCCCCGCCCGCAAAAGCCATAGAAGAACGGGGCGGCCCGGAGGCCGCCCCCTAAACACCCCTCCCCCTCACGGGGGCAGGGGCGTTGCCGTGTCTCAGCGATGTTCCAAAAATCGAGGTGTTCCACGTGAAACTGCTCACCGCCGCCCTGAATCGACTGCCGGAATTTCAACAGCTCCTCTCCGCCCTGGAGGGGGGCCGCTCCCCTGTGGCCCTGTCCGGGGCGGCGGCCATCCACCGGGTCCACATCGCCGCCGGCATCGGCCTGATGACAGAGCGGCCCGTGGTGGTGGTGTGCGCCGACGAGGGAGAGGGCCAGAAGCTGGCCCGGGACCTGTCCGTCTTTGCCGGGGCCCCCGTCCCGGTGCTGGGCCCCCGGGACTTCACCTTTCACAACGCCGCCGCCCTCTCCCGCCAGTGGGAGCACAGGCGGCTGGCTCTGCTCCAGGGGATTTCGGCGGGGAAATTCCCCTTTCTGGTGGCCACCGTGGAGGGTCTGCTCCAGCGGACCATCCCGCCTCAAGTGCTGGAGGGCTGCTGCCGGGAGCTGAAGCTGGGGGCGGCCTATGACCTGAATGAGCTGGCCAAGGACCTGTCCGCCGCCGGCTATGTCCGGTGCCAGCAGGTGGAGGGGGTGGGCCAGTTCGCCCTCCGGGGGGGCATCCTGGACGTCTTCTCCCCCGGCATGGACAGCCCCGTCCGGGCGGAGTTCTTCGGGGACGAGGTGGACGCCATGGGGGTCTTTGACCCCGCCACCCAGCGCCGGACGGAGAATGTCAACGAGGCCCTTCTCCTCCCCGCCGCCGAGGTGCTGCCCCAGCTGGCCCCCGGCGGGCCGGCGGAGCTGAGCAAAAAAATTGCCAGGCTGGCCGCCAAGGCCCTGCAAAACGGCAATAAGGAGCTGAACAAAACCCTGGAGCAGGACGGGGAGGCCATCGCCCAGGGGCGGACCTTCCCCGCCCTGGACCGCTACCTCCCCCTCATCTACCCGGAGCTGGCCTGCGGGGCCGACTACCTCCCCCCCGACGCCTGCGTCATCCTTGACCAGTCCCCCCGGATTGCCGACCGGGCCAAGTCCTGGCAGTGGCAGCTGGAGGAGGATGTCACTACCCTCCTGGAGCAGGGGGAGCTGGACCCCTCCTGCTCCGAGCTGGCCCTCACCTTCCCCCGGCTCCTCAGCCGGCTGGAGGACTTCCCGGTGGTCTATCTGGACTCCTTCACCACCGCCTCCTACCCCGCGCCCCCCAGAGAGCTGCTGTCCGTCACCGCCAAGCAGCTGCCCCCCTTTCTGGCCAGCCTGGAGACGGCGGTGCAGGACCTGACCCACTACCAGAGCGCCGGCTTTGCCTCCCTGGTGCTGGTGTCCGGGGAGCAGCGGGCCATCGACCTGCAGACCCTCCTCCGGGAGCAGCGGGTGAAATCCGCCGTGGACTTCCAGCTCAGGGAGCTGCCCCGGCCCGGACAGGTGGTCATCACGGTGGGGGGGCTGTCCGGCGGGTTTGAATACCCCTCCATCAATCTGGCCGTCCTCACCGAGGGGGAGAAGGCCGCCCCCAAGAAGTCCCGCCCCCGGAAGGACGCCACCAACCGCCAGAAGCTGAAGTCCTACGCCGACCTCACCCCCGGGGACCTGGTGGTCCACGAGCACCACGGGATCGGCCGGTTTGTGGGCATGGTGAAGATGCCGGTGGAGGGCATCGAACACGACTATGTGAAAATCGCCTACGCCGGCACCGACGTGCTCTACGTCCCCGCCACCCAGCTGGACCTGGTGTCCAAGTACATCGGCGGCGGCGAGGACGCCAACGAGACCAGAAAGCTCAACCGCCTGGGGGGCCAGGAGTGGGAGAAGGCCAAGAAGAAGGCCAAAAAGGCGGTGCAGGACCTGGCCAAGGGCCTCATCCAGCTCTACGCCCAGCGCCAGCGCCAGCCGGGGTACGCCTTCTCCCCCGACTCCCCCTGGCAGCGGGAGTTTGAGGAGCAGTTTGAATACACCGAGACCGACGACCAGCTGCGGTGCATCGGGGAGATCAAGGGGGACATGGAGCGCCCCACCCCCATGGACCGGCTGCTGTGCGGCGACGTGGGCTACGGCAAGACGGAGGTGGCCTTCCGGGCCATGATGAAGTGCGTGCTGGACAACAAGCAGGCGGCCATCCTGGTGCCCACCACGGTACTGGCCCGGCAGCACTACCTCACCGCCCTGCGCCGGTTCCAGAAGTACCCCGTCAACATCGACGTGGTGTCCCGCTTCCGCACCCCCGCCCAGATGAAGGAGACCCTGCGCAAGGTGGAAAGCGGCGAGGTGGACATCCTCATCGGCACCCACCGGCTTTTTAACAAGGACGTGCGCTTCAAGGACCTGGGGCTGCTGGTGGTGGACGAGGAGCAGCGCTTTGGGGTGCAGCACAAGGAGAAGCTGAAGGAGACCTTCAAGCAGGTGGACGTGCTCACCCTGTCCGCCACCCCCATCCCCCGGACGCTGAACATGGCCCTGTCCGGCATCCGGGACATGTCCACCCTGGAGGAGCCCCCGGCGGACCGCCAGCCGGTGCAGACCTACGTGCTGGAGCACGACTGGAACCTCATCGGCGACGCCATGCGCCGGGAGCTGGAGCGTGGGGGGCAGGTGTTCTACCTCCACAACCGGGGGGAGACCATCGACCGGACCGCCGCCCGCATCCAGACCCTCCTGGGGGAGGAGGCCGCCATCGGGGTGGCCCACGGCCGGATGACCCAGGAGGCCATCGACGATGTCATGGCCCGGATGACCGACGGGGAGCTGAACGTCCTGGTGTGCACCACCATCATCGAGACGGGCATCGACCTGCCCAACGTGAACACCCTCATTATGGAGGACGCCGACAAGCTGGGGCTGGCCCAGCTCCACCAGATCCGGGGCCGGGTGGGCCGGTCCAGCCGGAGGGCCTTCGCCTACCTCACCTACCGGAAGGGCAAGGTGCTGTCCGAAGTGGCCTCCAAGCGGCTGGAGGCCATCCGGGAGTTTGCCGAATTCGGCTCCGGCTTTAAGATCGCCATGCGGGACCTGGAAATCAGAGGGGCGGGCAATGTCTTAGGCCCGGAGCAGAGCGGATTTCTGCTGTCGGTGGGGTACGACATGTACCTGAAGCTGCTGGAGGAGGCCGTCCTCCTGGAGCAGGGACAGCCCGTCCCCACCCGGACCGAGTGCGCCGCCAACCTCAGCGTATCCGCCTCCATCCCCGACCGGTACGTCCCCTCCCCGGAACAGCGGATGGACCTGTACCGACGCATCGCCGCCGTGCGAAGCGAGGAGGAGGCCGACGAGCTGGTGGATGAGCTCATCGACCGGTACGGCGAGCCCCCCCGGCCGGTGAACAACCTGCTGTCAGTGGCCCTCCTCCGGGCCACGGCGGCCCAGTGCCGGATCAGCGACCTGGCCCAGAAGGGGGACCGGCTGGTCTTCACCCTGGAGGAGTTCCGGCTGGAGCCCTTCTCCGCCCTGTGCGCCCGGGAGAAATATTCCAAGCGCCTGGTCCTCATGCCCGGGGACGTCCCCCGGTTCTCCTTCCGCCTGGCCAAGAACGAGGACCCCCTCCGGGCCGCCCGGCAGGTGGTGGAGGACTACGCCAAAGCCCTGGAGGCATAAGGACCGGCCGGCCGCAGACAGCGGCCGGCCGGTTTTCGTCTCTTGTTCCGTTGAGGTCAGGCCACCTGGAGGCAGGAGCCGTCACAGAAGCCGCAGTCGTGGCGGGCGCCGCAGTAAACGCTGTAGCCGTGGCAGTGGCGGCCGGCGGCGGTGCAGTCCTCCAGGGGGCACAGGGCCCGGCAGAGGCCGTCGCAGACGCCGCCCTCATGGGCGTAGCCGCAGTAGACCACGCCGTCGTGGCGGTGGCGGCCGGCCAGGTCGCAGTCCTCATAGGCGCAGACGGTAATCTCCGTCTGCACGTTCTGAGCATACCTGCCATGGCAGCCCCCGCCCCTTCTCCCGTGACAGCCGTGGGCGGAGGCGGGAACAATCAGTGCGGCGGCCAGAACGGCGCAGAGCAGGCCGGCAGCCAGACGGTTCCATTTTTTCATATCAGAATACACTCCTTTTTCATCCGCCGGGGGGAGGGCGGTGGTGTGGTTTATTGTACTACTTCCTGCCCCGGTTTGCAAGGCAGAAAATGGTTCGGGAGTGTCCTAACGCGCATTTCATCGGTTCCTCTTGAGGCTTGTAGGGGCGGATATTATCCGCCCGCTGCTCCAGAAGTTCCGGCTTTTCCAGAAGCGGGCGGCTGATAGCCGCCCCTACATAAAAGCTGCGAAAAGGACACTCCCAATGGTTCCCTGTTTTCAGGGGGTCACAGCCTTCAGATTTTTGATCCGGTAGTTCTCCCCCGCCTGCTCGAACTCCACAACTACATCGGCGTCGAAGTGGGCGGTGAGGGTGTCGCCGCTCCAGTCGTAGGGGGTCTTGTTCCAGTTCAGGAAGGCCTCCACAAAAATTTTGTGGTCCAGATAGAACTGCTGGATGCACTGGGTGACGGTGTTGATGAAGGTAAGGCCGTCCACCGGGGCGAAGAGCTCCCTGGGGGCCTCGCACAGGGCCACGAAGGCGGCCCCCTGTCCCTCGCCGGTGGGACAGCGGTAGTAGCACCGGTCCTCCGCCAGGGCCCCGCACACCACCATGGCAAAGTTGTGGCCGTTGAAGGTGTCGTTCAGCTCGCACTGGGCGTACATCAGGGGCTCCAGCCCCCAGGCCTGGCCGTAGGTCCGGGCGATGTGGACCTGGCCCAGCACGTTGTCCGGGAAGTTGTTCACGTTCTCCCAGCCCCACAGCCAGGAGTTGGAGACGTAGGACTCACTGCCCAGGAACTGAAAGCGGAACCCATATTTGCCCAGGGTGAGGGTGCCCTTCTCAAAGTCCACATACCAGTTGGGCTCGTCCTTCACCATCCGCGCAAAGGCGTTTTGAGCGGTGTACATCTTGCCCAGGCAGGCGGAAAACACCTGGTCCCAGTCGGACATGTCCACTCCCTCGGGGAAAAATCCCGCCGGCGCCCCCGGGCCGGACTTGGGCGGTACGGGCTCCTTCTGAGGCTCCGGCTTCTTGCCAAACAGATTGTCAAACAGTGCCATTTTGGTCTCTCCTCTCTTTTTTGGTTATTATACTACAGAGGAATGGACGATTCAAGACTTGCCCCGCTCCCGAATCTGTGGTATGATAGGGGCTGTTCACGATTTTCTCAGCAAGAAAGGAAGCACTTTATGAAAAATTTTAAACGACTGGGGGCCCTGGCGCTGGCCCTTGTGACAGCCCTGTCCGCCCTGAGCGGCTGCGGCGGCAAGCCCTCCAATGATTTCACCAGCGGATCCGGCTCCCTGCCGGACGGCTCCTCCTCCGGGGTGGACTCCTCCCAGATTGCCCCCATGGACCTGTCTCAGGTCACCGACCCCTACCTGGCCGTCTCCGGTCTGGCGGGGGACCAGGTGGTGGCCCGGCTGGGCACGGCGGAGATCACCGCCGCCGACTACCTCTACTGGCTCAACCGGACCATCACCAGCTATCTCCAGCAGTTCGGCGGCCAGATGACCACCCTGCCCTGGGACGCTGAGATGTCCGAGGGCCTCACCTTCAGCCAGTATATGCGGGACCAGGCCCTGGAGGGTGCCGTCTTCCACTGCCTGCTGCGGGAGCTGGCCCGGCAGGAGGGCCTCACCCCCGCCCCCTCCGTGGCGGAGGAGGTGGACAAGGAGTATGTGGACATGATCCTCCAGGCGGAAAGCGACGAGAGCCGGGTCATCCACGCCCTCTGGGCCAACCTGCTGACCAAGGAGCTGCTCACCACCCTCAACGAGAACAATGACCTGTACAACCAGCTTCAGGAGCGGTACTTCGGCGAGGGCAGCGGCCACTACCCCACTGACGCCGAGGTAAACGCCTACCTGGAGGAGACCGGCCAGTACCGGGCCAAGCACATCCTGCTGGCCACCATCGACCTGGACACCCGGGAGCCCCTGGACGAGGAGACCGTCGCCCGGAAAAAGGAACAGATCGACGGTTTTCTCTCCCAGCTCCGGGCCTCGGAGGACCCCATCGCCCTCTTCGACCAGCTGATGAATGAGTACAGCGAGGACACCGGCCTGGCCGCCAATCCCCAGGGCTACACCACCCGGAAGGGGGAGATGGTGGCCCCCTTTGAGGAGGCCGCCCTGGCCCTGAAAAACGGGGAGATCAGCGACGTGGTGGAGAGCGACTTTGGCTACCACATCATCCTCCGCCTGCCCATGGACCCCGACGACTTCCGGAGCGAGTACACCGCCTCCCTGCTGGAGGAAAAAATGGACCAGGCCGAGGCCTCCCTGGGCCTGGAGAAGACCGACGCCCTGGATAAGCTGGACGTGGGCGCCTTCTGGGATAAGATGCTCTCCCTCCAGTCCGCCGTCTACGCGGAGAGCGCCAATTAAAGCAGACAGGAGCGCCCGCCGGGCGCTCCTGTTTTTATTAAAACAAATCGCTGTGAGTTCCTGTTCTGGTGAGGTAAAGAATCAGCTCGCCTTGGTTAATTTCATAGATCAGTAGCCAATCCGGAGTAATGTGGCACTCCCTGCATCCGACATAGTCCCCGCTGAGGGGGTGGTCCTTGTACTTCGGCGGCAGGTCTTTCTCCTCTGCCAACAGTTCAATAACAGCCTCCATAAGCGGGATGTGATAACCCCGTTTGACCACTTTCTTATAGTCCTTTTTGAGGGCCTTCTGATATCTAATCGTCAGCATTCAAGTCCTCCATCAGTTCCTCAACGGAAGAAAACGCCCGACTCAGACCAATTCCTTTCCGTGCGTCCTCAATTGCCCGCCGGGTCTCCTCATTGGGGATTTCCGCGCCGATTTCGAAGGGAATACGATACTCCCGCACCGCCTTTTTGGCGAACACGCAGAACGCAGTTGTCATACTCATACCCATATCCGCGCAGAAAGCCTCAAACTGCCGTTTCAGCTCGGCGTCCATCCGGATGTTCACACTTGTCTGTGCCATAACAAACCCCCCTTTCCATTCAGTTAATTATATTGTATGCAAAAATCAATACAATGTCAACATATTTTCAAAAAACAGGAGCGCCCGCCGGGCGCTCCTGTAATTTTACACAGATATTATACTGTTCGTAATTGTCACCGCTCCTCCCGGAAGTAGTTCAAACCCAGAGCGGCGGGCTGACCGGAGCCCTCCCGCTTCCGGACGGAGGAGGCGATCAGCACGATAGCGGTAATCATAAAGGGCAGGGCCTTGTACAGCTGGGGCGGGATAGCGCTGAGCCAGCCCAGGGGGCCGGGGAAGGCGCCGGCCAGAGGGCCGGAGTAGATCTGCAGGGTGTTGAAGAAGCCGAAGACCAGGGTGCCCAGAATGGCCAGCACCGGGTTCCAGTTGGCGAAGATGACCAGGGCGATGGCGATCCAGCCGTAGCCGTTGATCCAGCAGTTGGAGCCCTCAAAGGACCCGCTCATGTACAGCGCCATGTAGAAGCCCCCCAGCCCCATGATGCCCGACCCGGCAATGAGGTGGACATACTTGTACACCAGGGTGTTCACCCCCACCGAGTCGGCGGCGCCGGGGTTCTCCCCCACCGCCCGCAGGCGCAGGCCGGTTTTGGTAAAGTTCAGGTACCACCACACCAGTACGGCGATGGCCAGTCCCAGATAGACCAGGATGTTGTGGGAAAACAGGGCCTTCCCGATTACGGGGAGTTTAGAAAGCCCAGGAATCTCCAGAGCGGAATAGCCCTTCACCAGCCCGTCGGAGGCGGTCATGGCGGGCCACCGCTCCCCCAGGCCCTTGCCCACGAAGAAATACAGCCCCAGGCCGAAGGTGGTGATGGTCAGGCCGGTGACGTTCTGGTTGGCCTGGAGGGAGACGGTGAGCGCCGCGAAGAGCAGGCCGCACAGCCCCGCCGCCAGGAAGGAGACCAGCAGTCCCACCGCCAGGCTGTTGGCGGCGCACCCGGCCAGGTAGCCGAAGATGGCCCCGATGGCCATGGTGCCCTCCACGCCCAGGTCCAGGCTGCCCGACTTCTCCACCACAATCTCCCCCACGGTGCCGTAGAGCAGGGGGATGTTCACCAGGACGATGTTAAAGAGGAACAGGGTCAATACGTTGATGGGGTCGTTCATTTGGCCCCCTCCTTTCTGGTCCGCACCAGCTGAAAGCGGGTGAAGAAGTCCGCCGCCAGTACGATGAAGAGGATCACGCCCTGGAGCAGGTTGGCAAAGTTGGCGTCGATGGAGGGGTAGGTGGTGCTGGCCGTCTGACAGCCGAACTGGAGCACGGTAATCAGCAGGGAGGCCACCACAATGCCCGCCGTGTTCAGCTTGGCCAGCCAGGCCACCACCACGCCGGTCCAGCCCACGTCGTTGGTGACGGAGGTGGACAGGATGCCGGCGGAGGACACCTGAAAGGCCCCCGCCAGTCCAATGAGGGCGGCGGACAGGAAGATGGTGCGGATGACGATTTTCCCCACCTTCATGCCGGCGTACCGGGCGGTGTTGGGGCTGTCCCCCACCACGGCAATCTCATAGCCTCGCTTGGTATAGTTGAGGTAGATGTACAGCAGCACGCACAGGGCGGCGGCGATGAGCAGCGACAGATTCAGGTTGAAGGGCCCGATGGGAATGGTAATCATCTGGGCATTGGCCGGGAACTTGGCAAACTTGGGCCGGGCGGACCCGGGGTCCAGGAAGAAATTCCAGTCTGTTTTCGTCTCGGCAAAATATTGCAGAAAGTATAGGGCCACATAGTTGAGCATCAGGGTGAGCAGGGTCTCGTTAGTGCCGAAGCGCACCTTCAGCGCCGCCACGAACACCCCGTACAGGCCGCCGCCCAGGGCTCCGGCCGCCGCCATCACCAGCACCATGGCGGGCCGGGGCAGGGACTCCCCCAGCTTCATGGCGGCAAAGCCCGCCCAGAAGGCCCCCATGATAAACTGCCCCTCGCCGCCGATGTTCCAGAAGCGCATCTTAAAGGCCAGGGCCAGGGCCATAGACACAATGAGCAGCGGGACAAAGAGCTTGATAAAGTTCTCCACCGCCCGCCAGGGGTAGCGGCTGCCGGGGATGCCCATGGTGAGCAGCTGCCGGTAGAAGGTGACGGGCTCCACGCCCTGAACGGCCAGCAGCACCGCGCCCACGGCCAGGGCCAGCACCACCGCCGCCACATAGGCCAGCACCTGCCGGCCCGGTCCGGCGCTCTCCCGCTTGACCACATGGAACAGAGGCTGACGGTTTTTCATTCCTCCACCTCCTCATTCTCCTCAATCCGGCTGTCCCGGGCGATGCCGGCGGGCTTGTCCTCATATTTGTTGGTCAGGTCCAGGGCGCCGGTCATCATCAGGCCCAGCTCCTCCTTGGAGGTCTTGTGGGCGTGGACCACACCCATCACCTTTCCGTGGCACAGCACCATAATCTTGTCGCACAGGTCGATCATTACGTCCAGGTCCTCCCCCACAAAGAGGATACCCACCCCGTCCTTCTTCTGCCGGTTGAGGATGTCGTAGATGGCGTAGGAGGAGTTGATGTCCAGCCCCCGGACGGGGTAGGCGGTGACAATCACATTGGGCCCCGCCTTGATCTCCCGGCCCAGCAGCACCTTCTGCACATTGCCTCCGGACAGCCGGCGCACCGGCGTCTCGGTGGAGGGGGTGACGATCTCCAGCTCGCTGATCACCTGCCGGGCCTCCGCCCGGCCGGTCTTCCGGTCCACAAAGGGCCCCTGGGCCAGGTCGTACTTCTTCAGCAGCATGTTGTCGGTGATGGACATGGAGGGCGCCAGGCCCATGCCCAGCCGGTCCTCGGGGATGAAGGACATGGAGATGCCCTTCTCCAGAATGGCCTTGGGGCTGAGGCCCACGATGTTGTCCCCCTTATGGATCATCATGCCGCTCTCGATAGGCCGCAGGCCGGCGATGGCCTCGCACAGCTCCTTCTGGCCGCAGCCGGCGATGCCGGCCACCCCCAGAATTTCCCCGCCCCGGATATAGAAGTTCACCTTGTCGATGGCGGTAGCACCCTCGTCGTTTTTGATGGTCAGGTCCCGAATTTCAAGGAGGGGCCGTGTCTTTTCCACCACCGGACGGTCGATGTTCAGCTCCACCTTCCGGCCCACCATATACTCGGTGAGCTGCTGCTCGTCGGTGGAGGGGGTGTCCACGGTGGTGATGTACTCCCCCTTCCGGAGGATGGCCACCCGGTCGGAGATCTCCAGCACCTCGTTGAGCTTGTGGGTGATGATGATAATGGCGTGGCCCGACTCCTTCATCCGGCGGAGGACGTCGAAGAGTCTGGCGGTCTCCTGAACGGTGAGGACGGCGGTGGGCTCGTCCAGGATGATGATGTGGGCCCCGTAGTACAGCACCTTGACGATCTCCAGGGTCTGCTTCTCCGATACTGCCATGTTGTACACCTTTTTCCGGGGGTCGATGTCAAAGCCGAATTTCCGGGCCATGTCGCCGATGATGCCGTAGCGGTCCTTTTTCAGCACCTGCCCGGACCTGTCGTCCCCCAGCCAGATGTTGTCGGCGGCGGAGAAGACGTCCACCAGCTTGAAGTGCTGGTGGACCATGCCGATGCCCAGCCGCTTGGCGTCCTCCGGGGAGTTGATGACCGCCTCCCGGCCGTCCACCAGGATGGACCCGCTGTCCGGCTTGTAGATGCCCGACAGCATGTTCATCAGGGTGGTCTTGCCCGAGCCGTTCTCCCCCAGCAGGGCCAGGATTTCTCCGGGTCTTACGTTGAGGTTGATGTTTTTGTTGGCAGCTACGCTGCCAAAGCTCTTGCAGATGCCCCGCATCTCAATGGCGTATTGCTGCTCCATGCTTCTCTCCTTTCTCGCGAATATCCGTAGGGGCGGATATTATCCGCCCGCCCGAACTCCGGCGCATCACCGGCGGGCGCATGATATGCGCCCCTACACACATTTCCAATCTTCTCCGGGTAAAATCACGGGCCGGCCGGGATGATCCGGCCGGCCCGGTTCGGGTCTGCTTGGTCAGGGGCGGGAGGCTCAGCCCTCCTGCACGCCCGCTACGTTGTAGTCCATAGAGCCCTTGATAACACCGTCGTCCACAGGGGGGCCGCCGGCGGCCACGATCACATTGAGGTCGGCGTCCACCAGGTCGGCATCGGTCCTGACGATCTCCACCTTGCCGTCGTCAGAGATGTTGTAGCTCAGCTTCACGCCGGTAAACACGTCCCACTCGCCGGACTTGATGAGCTCCCGCACCGCGTCCATGACGGCGGCGGTGTTGGGGGCGGCGGTGGCCTCGTTCACGGGAGAGGCGTC
The DNA here is from genome assembly GCA_950097245.1 of uncultured Oscillospiraceae bacterium. Classification (GTDB taxonomy): domain Bacteria; phylum Bacillota; class Clostridia; order Oscillospirales; family Oscillospiraceae; genus Lawsonibacter. Next base: position 11,407 of record CATNCS010000004.1, read on the forward strand.
CACAAAGCCCTCGGCCAGGCCGGCGTAGTAGGCGTTGCCGCCCATGTTCTCCACAAACTTGGAGGCGTCGCCGTTGCAGGCCATGGCGGCCTCGATGGCGGTCTGGTAGTAGACGTTCCAGTGCCAGATGGCGGCGGTGATGTGGGCGCTGGGGGCCTGCTCGGTCATGTCGGAGTTGTAGCCGCAGCCGAAGGCGTTGTTCTCCTGGGCCACCAGCTGGGGCTGGGCGGAGTCGCAGTGCTGGGAGATGACGCCGCAGTTATAGGCGTCGATGAGGGCCTGGGCGGCCTGGCGCTCCAGGTTCTCGTCGCCCCAGATGTTGATTTTCTTTACATAGACGGTGGCGTCGGGGTTGGCGGACTGGACGCCCAGGGCAAAGCCGTTGATGCCGGAGCAGGTCTCGGCGTACTCGGTGTTGTAGGCGGCCACATAGCCGATGGCGTTGTTGCCGATCTCCTTGGACTTCAGCCCGGCGGCGATGCCGGCCAGGTAGCGGGCCTGGTAGATCCGGCCGAAGTAGTTGTTGAAGTTGGTGTCGTTGTTCTTATAGCCGGTGCCGTGGGAGAAGCAGATGTCGGGGTACTCACCGGCCTTGTCGTTCATGGCGTCGATGTAGCCGAAGGAGATGCCGAAGATCACGTTGGCCCCCTGGTTGGCCAGGGTGTCGATGGCGCTGCACACCGCGTCGTAGTCCTCAGCCACGTTGTCCACGATGAGCAGCTGGGTGGCGGGGTCCATCCCCAGGTCCTTCATGGCGGTGGTGATGCCGTTGTGGTGCTGGAAGGTATACCCGGCCACGTCGTTCTGGCTGGTGATGTAGATGGCGCCCACCTTAAAGTCGCCGTTGCCGGCGGGAGCGGGGGTGGACACATCGCTGCCGGAAGCGGCAGGCTTGCTGGAAGCCGCAGGGGAGCTGGTATTGCCGCCGCCGCAGGCCACCAGGGACAGGCTCATAGCCGCGGCCAGAGCCAGCGCAAGAAATTTCTTCATTCTGTTTCCTCCTTAAAGTACAGTTCGTTTCATGGATACCTTATATATTAAAACCGGTTGGGCCGGTTTTAACCAATCTCATTGGACCGCACCGAAAGGCTTCCCCTTTAGGGGAAGCTGTCGAGCGCAGCGAGACTGATGAGGCTGTTTTGCGAAGCAAAACATACGAAGTAAACGAGGTTTTGCAAAACTGTATTTGCTTCGCACATTTCGCCTTCGGCGAAACGGCCTCATCCGCCCCCTTCGGGGGCACCTTCCCCTAAAGGGGAAGGCTTTGCCCCTGCGGAGGAACGGGGTTCAGTCCACAAACTCCACGCCGTTCTCCTCAGACATGGACTTGACCCGGGCCAGGGACTCCACCCGGACGCCCTTGGCCCGCAGGCGGTCCCCTCCGGGCTGGAAGGCCTTCTCGATGACGATGCCCGCTCCCACCAGCCGGGCCCCGGCCTGGTTCACCAGGTCGATGAGCCCCTCCAGGGCGGCGCCGTTGGCCAGGAAGTCGTCGATAATCAGGATATTGTCCCGGGGGCCCAGGAACTTTTGAGAGACAATCACGTCGTACACCCTGCCGTGGGTAAAGGACTCCACCTTGGTGGTGTACACCTCGCCGGCGATATTTTTGGTCTGGCTCTTCTTGGCGAAGACCACGGGACAATGAAACGACTGCGCCGTGACACAAGCGATCCCGATGCCGGAGGCCTCGATGGTCAGAATCTTGTTCACGCCGCAGCCGTCAAACCGGCGCAGGAACTCCCTGCCGATCTCCTCAAAAAGGGCAACGTCCATCTGGTGGTTCAGAAAACTGTCCACCTTCAGCACGTCGGTCCCCTTTACCACCCCATCCCTGCGGATGCGCTGCTCCAGCAGCTCCATGGGACTTCACCGCCTTTCCGGAAAAATGAGGTGGCCCGAATTGCCGGGCCACGTCTCCGCGCGAAAATTATCACAGATGCATTGTATCTCAAAACATTCCATTTTTCAATCCCCTTTTTCGGGTTTTTTCTTGTTCCTGAAAAAACCGGCCTCCTTTCCCTGGGGAATTTTTCCTGTCCGACTGTCTTCGACGGCGTATTTTCCAAATTATGGTAAACTATAGACAGCGGGCCGGCTGCCGGCCCAATACATAGGAGAAAGGTGGGTCCTTTATGTGGCCGCTGTCCAAAAAGGGAATCTTCGAGACCGGGCGGGTGCTCTTCCTCCCCGTCGACGCCATTCAACCCAACCCCAATCAGCCCCGCCGCGCCTTCACCCAGCCCGAGCTGGAGGAGCTGGCCAACTCCATCCGGGAGCTGGGGGTGCTCCAGCCCCTGTCGGTCCGCCGCCGGGACGGGCACTGGGAGCTGGTGGCCGGGGAGCGCCGCCTGCGGGCGGCACGCCTGGCGGGGCTGGACACCGTCCCCTGCCTGTCCGTCCAGACAGACAGCCAGTCCTCCTCCCTGCTGGCCCTGGTGGAGAACCTCCAGCGCCGGGACCTGGACTTCTGGGAGGAGGCCCTGGCCCTCCGCCGCCTTATCGACACCTACCACGTCTCCCAGGAGGACGTGGCCCGGCGCATCGGCAAGAGCCAGTCCGCCGTGGCCAACAAGCTGCGGCTGCTGAAGCTGCCCCAGGAGGTGCTGGAGACCCTCCGGGACCACGGCGCCACCGAGCGCCACGCCCGGGCCCTGCTGCGGCTGACCACCCCGGAGCAGCAGCTGGAGGGGGCCCGGCAGATCGCGGCGGACAACCTCACTGTGGCCCAGGCCGAGGCCCTGGTAGACGGCATGCTGATGTCCAAGGCTCCCCCCAGGCGAAACAGGCCCACCTTTGTCATCAAGGACGTGCGGCTGTTTCTCAACACCATCACCCGCAGCCTGGACATCATGCGCTCCGCCGGGGTGGACGCCCAGTGCGACCGCCAGGACTCCGACGAGGCCATCACCCTCACCATCCATATCCCCCGCCGGGCGGGGTAATGTTTCACGTGAAACATTGGCAAAGCAAGCAAGTAGGGGCCGCCGCCCTCGGCGGCCCGTCTTAATGATATACTCAACGGGGCGGCGAGGGCGCCGCCCCCCACGTGCTTCTCTTTCTGAGAAGCTTTTTTATTTTCTCTTTAAAAACAGTTGAAATCATCGGCGGCGATTGATATAATGGGGAATTGCACAACCCAACTACTTCATTTTCCTCAAGGAGGCCATTTCCATGGCTAAAATCATCGCCGTCGTCAACCAAAAGGGCGGGGTGGGCAAGACCACCACCACCGTCAACATCACCGCCGCCCTCCACGACCTGGGCAAGCGGGTGCTGCTGTGCGACTTTGACCCCCAGGCCAATGCCACCTCGGGCATGGGGGTGGACAAGAACACCGCCTCCCCCAATGTCTACGACCTGCTGGTCAGCGACGCGGACCCGGCCCGGGCGGTGGTGTCCACCAGATATGGCGACGTGCTCCCCTCCAACAAGGCCCTGGCCGGGGCGGGCATCGAGATGATCGGCATCGACCACCGGGAGACCCTGCTGAAAAACGCCCTGACCTCCCTGGCGGACCGGTACGACTTCATCTTCATCGACTGCCCCCCCTCTCTGGAGCTGCTCACCGTCAACGCCCTGTGCGCCGCTCACTCCCTGCTGGTGCCGGTGCAGTGCGAGTACTACGCCCTGGAGGGGCTCAGCGACCTGCTGGCCACCGTCCGGCTGGTAAAGCGGAAGCTGAACCCCGACCTGACCATGGAGGGCGTGCTGCTCACCATGTTCGACAGCCGGACCAACCTGTCCCTCCAGGTGGCGGAGGAGGTCAAGCGCCACTTCCCCGGCCAGGTGTACGCCACGGTGATTCCCCGGAACGTCCGCCTCTCCGAGGCCCCCAGCCACGGCAAGCCCATCAGCGAGTATGACCCCTACTCCCGGGGGGCTGAGGCCTACAAGCTGCTGGCGGAGGAGATGTGCGCAGCGGGGACGTGATACTTTTTCTTTGAAAAGAAAAAGTATCCAAAAAGAAACTTTTCCGCAAAACTGCGTTTTGCTTCTCTCCTTATATTGATAGGACGCAGTTCAAGCCAGTCAGAGGAAAAACGAAGTTTTTCCAAACGTTTTCTTTTGGTTCTTTTCTTTTTCAAAAGAAAAGAACAAGACTGCGAGGTAACGACATGGCAAAACGAAAGACAGAACTGGGCCTGGGCCGGGGGCTGAACGCCCTGCTGGGCGACCCGGGCCTCCCGGAGCAGAACGAGGGCTCCATCTCCCTGCCCATCTCTCAGGTGGAGCCCGGCCTGAACCAGCCCCGGAAGCGCTTTGACCAGGGGGCGCTGGACGACCTGGCGGAGTCCATCCGGGTCCACGGCATCATCCAGCCCCTGACGGTGCGCCGCCTGGCCACCGGCTACTACCAGATCATCGCCGGGGAGCGGCGGTGGCGGGCGGCCAAGGCCGCCGGCCTGGAGGAGGTGCCCGCCGTCATCATCGAGGCGGACGACCGCAAGGTGATGGAGCTGGGCCTCATTGAAAACCTCCAGCGGGAGGACCTGAACCCCGCCGAGGAGGCCCGGGGCTACCGGACCCTCATGGAGGAGTACGGCCTCACCCAGGAGCAGGTGGCCCAGCAGATGGGCAAGAGCCGCCCCGCCATCACCAACACCCTGCGCCTGCTGGCCCTGCCCGACCAGGTGATGAAGCTGGTGGAGGAGGGCTCCCTCTCCGCCGGCCACGCCCGGGCCATTCTGGGCGCTCCCACCGCCGCCCTCCAGACCGAGGCCGCCAAAAAGGTGGTGGAGGGACAGCTGTCCGTCCGCCAGACTGAGGCCCTGATTAAGGCCCTGCAAAAGGAGAAGAAGGAAAAACCCAAGGAGGCGGCCCCCGACCTCTCCCTCTACCTGGGTGAGCTGGAAAAGGACCTGTCCGGCCGCCTGGGCCGCAAGGTAAAGATCGCCCACAAGGGCAAAAAGGGCAGAATCGAGCTGGAGTACTACAACGAGCAGGATCTGGAAACCCTCTTAGGGCTCCTCCAGCGGCTGAAGGACGAAGGTGGTGACTCCTATGGCTTCTGACCGGCGCAGGGCGCCCAGCGAACCCTTCATTGAGGACGCCCACCGCTTTCCCGACGACGGCCAGAAAAAGCGCCGTCCCCCCTCCCCCGACTCCGACGCCCGCCGCCGCAAGACCCAGCAGCGCCGCCGGCGAAACTCCGTCTTCCAGTATATCGCCATTCTGTTTATGACCGCCTTTGTCCTGCTGCTGTTCACCTTTATGATGGAGAAGCGGCAGAGCCAGCAGCAGATCGACGATCTGAAGCAGTCCAACTCCGCCGCCCAGACCCTCCAGGGGCTGCTGGACGAAAACGCGGCGCTGATGGAGCAGATTGCCCAGGTGGAAAAGCAGGCCAGGGACCTGGCCGACCAGCTGGCCGCCGCCAGAGCAGAGACCTCCTCCGCCCAGCAGCAGACCCAGGCGGAGGAAAAGGCCGTCCAGGCCATGCACTGGTTCTGGCAGATCAACGAGGCCTCCGTCCGGGGCAAGACCAAGCTGTGCCGGGAGCTTATCACCTCTCTGGAGGAGGCCAAGCTCCAGGACTACCTGCCCAAGGAGAACATCACCGGCACCGACCGCTTCTCCCCCTACGACCGGTATATGGAAATCCGGGGGAAGGTTATAAAGTAGGGGGCGGCGCCCTCGCCGCCCCGCACCTTACCGCTCGCGCTCTACTGTCTCGCAGTGTATCGGCGGGCCGCCGAAGGCTGACTGATGAGGGGCCGATAAAGGAAGTTTTCCAGCCATCGCCCTCATCCGTCATTTGCTTCGCAAATGCCACCTTCCCCTAAAGGGGAAGGCAGAGACGTTTCACGTGAAACATTACAACAAAGGAGATTATATACTATGCTGGACATTCGCTTTATCCGGGAGAATCCCGAGGCTGTCAAGGAAAACATCAAGAAGAAATTCCAGGAGGAGAAGCTCCCCCTGGTGGATCAGGTGCTGGCCCTGGACGCAGAAAACCGGGCCGCCATGTCCGAGGCCAACGAGCTCCGGGCCGCCCGGAACACCCTCAGCAAGCAGGTGGGCATGCTCATGGGCCAGGCCAAGAAGGACCCCTCCAAGCTGGCCGAGGCCGAGGAGGCCAAGGCCAAGGTGAAGGCCAACGCCGACCGGCTGGCCGAGCTGGAGCAGAGGGAGACCGAGCTGGCCGAACAGATTCGGAAAATCATGCTGGTCATCCCCAACATCATCGACCCCTCCGTCCCCATCGGCCCCGACGACTCGGCCAATGTAGAGGTGGAGCGCTTCGGCGAGCCCGTGGTCCCCGACTTTGAGATCCCCTACCACACCGAGATTATGGAGAGCTTCAACGGGGTGGACATGGACGCCGCCGGCCGGGTGTCGGGCAGCGGGTTCTACTATCTGCTGGGGGACGTGGCCCGGCTCCATGAGGCGGTGCTGGCCTACGCCCGGGACTTTATGATTAACAAGGGCTTCACCTTCTGTATCCCCCCCTTCATGATCCACGGCAACGTGGTGGAGGGGGTCATGAGCCAGACCGACATGGAGGCCATGATGTACAAGATCGAGGGGGAGGACCTCTACCTCATCGGCACCAGCGAGCACTCCATGATCGGCAAATTCATCGACCAGATCATCCCGGAAAACTCCCTGCCCCAGACCCTCACCTCCTACTCCCCCTGCTTCCGCAAGGAGAAGGGGTCCCACGGTATCGAGGAGCGGGGCGTCTACCGCATCCACCAGTTCGAGAAGCAGGAGATGATCGTGGTGTGCCGGCCCGAGGACTCCATGGACTGGTATGAGAAGATGTGGCGCTTCTCCGTGGAGCTCTTCCGCTCCCTGGACATCCCCGTGCGGCAGCTGGAGTGCTGCTCCGGCGACCTGGCCGACCTGAAGGTAAAGTCCTGCGACATTGAGGCCTGGTCCCCCCGGCAGAAAAAGTATTTTGAGGTGTGCTCCTGCTCCAACCTGGGGGACGCCCAGGCCCGCCGGCTGAAAATGCGGGTGAAGGGCGAGAAGGGCACTTACCTGCCCCACACCCTGAACAACACCGTGGTGGCCCCGCCCCGCATGCTCATCGCCTTCCTGGAGAACAACCTCCAGGCCGACGGCAGCGTGGTGATTCCCAAGGTGCTCCAGCCCTACATGGGCGGCCTGGAGATCATGGCGCCCAAGAAATAAGACCAGAAAAGGAGACGTAACATGGGTATTTTTTCATTCTTTTCCAGGGAGACAGAGGAAGACGAGGAGGAGCTGGAGATAGAACAGGAGCAGTCCCCCCTTCTGGGCCACCAGCCGGAGAGCGCCCCCACCGGAGAGCTGTTCACCGGCATGCACATTGAGATTATGAACAAGGAGGGCCAGTCCCTGCTCACCGGCAAGGTCGCCGAGCTCACCGACGACACCCTCACCCTGCGGCGGCTGCCCGGGGAGCTGTCCTTCAAGACCTCCCCCCTGGGGGCCACGGTCAGCCTCAGCGGCTACGACAAGAAGCTGATCCCCATCTGCCTCAGCGCCACGGTCCAGGAGTCCACCCGCACGGTCTACAAGCTGAAGAACCTGAAAATTGAAAACCACGCTGAAAACCGTGAAACCTTCCGCCTGCCCTTCAACGCCCCCGTCTCCCTCTACCGCAAGGAGGACGACCACTACAAAAACCCCGAGAGCTGCAAGCTGGTCAACATCAGCACCGGCGGCTGCTGCGTCCAGTCGGAGTATATCCACATGGAGGACGAGGTGCTGCGCATCCGGGTCAAGCTGGAGGAGTACGCCCCCCTGAATTTCCTGGGGCAGATTGTCCGCTGCGTGGAGCACACCCCCGGCCAGTTCCGCTACGGCATCCTCTTCGCCCAGCTGACGGAACAGGAGATCACCGCCCTGAACAAGACGCTGTACAACCTGCAAATGGGCATCAAGGAGACCCGGATCCGCAAGGAGGACTCCTCCGGTGACTACCGGTCCTGACCCCGCCGGAGGTATTCAAATGAAAAAATTCATGGAAGAGTTCAAGCAGTTCATCGCCCGGGGCAACGTGATGGACATGGCCGTGGGCGTTATCATCGGCGGCGCCTTCGGCACCATCACCACCTCTCTGGTCAACGACATCGTCATGCCCATCCTGGGTATCTTCACCGGCAGCATCTCCTTTGCCGACCTCTCCATGGAGGTGGGCAGCGCCGTCATCAGCTACGGCAATTTCATCCAGGCGGTGCTCAACTTCCTGATTATGGCCTTTGTGGTGTTCTGCCTCATCAAGACCATCAACAAATTCCACCGCAAAAAGGAGGAGGCCCCTCCCGCCCCGCCGGAGCCCTCCAACGAGGAGAAGCTGCTGACGGAGATCCGGGACCTGCTGAAGGAGAAACGCTAAATGCCAGAAAACAAACGCCCCCCGGAGGAACAGGAGCAGAAGGGCTTCATCCCCTCCTCCCCCGTCAAGCGGACCCTGGCCTGGATCGGGGTGGTCTACGCCCTGATCCTGCTGGCCCTGACCACCTACTTCTTCTTTACCGCCACCGGGCTGGGCAACCTGGGCCCCCTGCTCACCGTCCCCGGCCTGATTGGACTGGGCGTCCTGGCCCTGGTGTCCTGGCGGTCCACCGGAAAGCCTGGAAAATGGCCCGCCATCGCCCTGGCAGCAATCTGCTGGCTGCTGGCCGCCGCCACCCTGCCCATCGGCATCGCCGGACTGCTGTCCAACTTCGGAGGCTGAGCCATGGAACAGATGATTTCCGCCGGACTGGAGGCGCTGGGCCTGACCGGCCGCGTCCCGGCTGACGCCCCCGCCCGGCTGGCCCGATACGGGCAGATGCTGCTGGAGAAAAACCAGGTGATGAACCTCACCGCCATCCGGGAGCCGGACGGGGTGGCCCGGCTGCACTTTCTGGACTGCGCCGCCCTGCTGAACTACTGCGATTTCGAGGGCAAGACCCTCATCGACGTGGGCACCGGGGCGGGCTTCCCCGGGATGGTGCTGAAAATTCTGGTCCCCTCCCTGGAGGTCACCCTGCTGGACTCTCTGAACAAGCGGCTGGACTGGCTGGAGGAGGTCTCCTCAGCGCTGGGACTGGAGGGGGTCCGCACCCTCCACGCCCGGGGAGAGGAGCAGGGGCTGGTGAAGGGCTGGCGGGACAGCTTCGACTTCGCCGCCGCCCGGGCCGTGGCCGACCTGGGGGTGCTGTGTGAGCTGTGCCTCCCCTTTGTGAAGGTGGGGGGCCGGTTTCTGGCCATGAAGTCCACCGGCAGCGGCCGGGAGCTGGAGGAGGCCGCCCACGCCGTCAGGCTGCTGGGGGGCCGGGTGGCACAGGTGGAGGACTATCCAATTCCCGGCACGGAGGTCACCCACCGGCTGATTGCCATTGAAAAGCTGGCCCCCACCCTGAAGGGCTATCCCCGCCGGTGGGCAAAAATACAAAAAGAACCCCTCTGATTTGGCCTTCCCGCTGAAATCAGCGGATATTTGTAAATTTTTTCTAAAAGTTTTGCAGGAAAAGGTTGACGGACAGCAGATTTGTGGTACACTAAAACCGTGAGGTTAGGAGGCATTTCCATGGGCACGGTCATCGCGATTACTTCAGGAAAGGGCGGCACCGGAAAGACCTCCATCACCGGCGGCGTGGCCGCATCCCTGGCTCAGATGGGGCGGCGGGTGCTGTGTATCGACATGGACATCGGCCTGCGGAATCTGGACATCTCCCTGGGTCTCAACGACCGGGCGCTGATGGACTTTTCCGACGTGGCCCTGGGGCGCTGTCCCCTGGCCCGGGCCGCGGTTGAGCACCCCGACCTGAAGGGGCTCTCTCTGCTCACCGCGCCTATGGCTCTCCCCGCCAGCCTCACCGCGGACAAGGTGCGCGCCCTGCTGAACGAGGCCCGCGCCGAATATGACTACATCCTCATCGACTCCCCCGCCGGCCTGGGCGTGGGCTTCCGGCTGGCCACCTGCGCCGTGGACCGGGCCATCGTCATCGCCACCAACGACGCCTCCTCCCTGCGGGACGCCCAGCGGACCGTGGCGGAGCTGGAGCACCTCAGGCAGATTCACCTGGTTATGAACCGAATCCAGACCAGGCTGCTGCGCAAACTGCGCACCACCATTGACGACGCTATGGACGCCGCCGGCCTGCCCCTCATCGGGGTAGTGCCGGAGGACCCCCAGGTCATCCTCTGCGCCAACCTGGGCCAGCCCCTCACCGCCCGGGGCAGACGGGGGGCCGCCCTGGCCTGCTGGAACATCGCCTGGCGCCTGGAGGGACACCGGGTGCCTGTTATGCGGATCCGCTAGCGCCGTCCACCGGCACCGTCAAACCGAAACAAGGAGGTATTGCTGCCATGAACATCGCGATCATGAGCCACACCAAAAAGCAGGAACTGATGGTACAGTTCTGCACCGCCTACTGCGGGGTCCTGTCCAAGCATTCTGTCTGCGGCACCAACGCGACCGGTCGCATGGTGGCGGAGGCCACCGGCCTGCCCGTCCAGCTCTTCCTTTCCCACGAGCACGGGGGCATCGAGCAGATCGGCCAGCGCATCATCTACAACGAGATCGACATGGTGCTGTTCTTCAACTCCCCCCAGGACAATGAGATGGACAAGGACGTGCTGTATATCACCCGCCTGTGCGACCAGCATTCCGTCCCCGTGGCCACCAACGTGGCCACCGCCGAGCTGTTGATCCACGGCTTGGCCCGGGGCGATCTGGGCTGGCGCGAGGGCATGAACCCCAACCGGGTGCCCTTTGCCCTGTAACAGGCGGCGCTTCCAAAAGGTATGCGCTCCCGTCCCGATTCTCGTGGATGGGAGCGTTCCGCTTTTACTACCCAGGCACCCCGTATGCCTCATCCCGTAGGGGCGGATATCATCCGCCCACCATTCGCGGCATAAACGGGCGCATAATATGCGCCCCTACAAAGTAACCGTGTTGTAATTGAAAGAGAAAGGAACATCATTATGGCTAAGGTACAACCCCGCACCCTCTCCGGCTTTATGGAGCTCCTCCCCCCCCGTCAGGTCCAGTTCGACCGCATGATGTCCATTATCCGGGAGTCCTTCTCCCTCTACGCCTTCACCCCCCTGGACACCCCCCTCATCGAGGCCAGCGAGGTCCTGCTGGCCAAGGGCGGCGGGGAGACGGAGAAGCAGATCTACCGCTTCACCAAGGGGGACTCCGACCTGTCCCTGCGCTTCGACCTCACCGTCCCCCTGGCCAAGTACGTGGCCCTGAACTACGTCCGGCTGGCCTTCCCCTTCCGCCGGTTCCAGATCGGCAAGGTCTACCGGGGGGAGCGGGCCCAGCGGGGCCGGTTCCGGGAGTTCTACCAGGCGGACATCGACGTCATCGGCGACGGCCAGCTGGATATCTCCAACGACGCGGAGATTCCCGCCATCATCTACCGCACCTTTACCGCTCTGGGCCTGCGCCGGTTCCAGATACGGGTGAACAACCGGAGGATTCTCAACGGCTTCTACGCCATGCTGGGCCTGGCGGAGCAGTCGGGCGCCATTATGCGCACGGTGGACAAGCTGGAGAAGATCGGTGAGAAATCCGTCCGGGACCTGCTCACCGCTCCGGACATCGGGCTGACCGACGACCAGGCGGCGGAGATACTCAAGTTTATCGCCATCAAGGGCTGTAACGCGGATGTCCTCGCCGCCCTGGAGGGCTACCGGGGCCGCCACCCCATGTTTGACGAGGGCCTGGACGAGCTGGGAGCCGTGGCCCGGAACCTGGCCGCCTTCGGCGTGCCCGAGACCCACTTCGTGCTGGACCTGACCATCGCCCGGGGGCTGGACTACTACACCGGCACCGTCTACGAGACCACCATGCTGGACCACCCGGAGATCGGCTCCATCTGCTCCGGGGGGCGGTATGATAATTTAGCGGAATATTACACTGAAAAACAACTCCCCGGCGTGGGAATTTCCATCGGTTTGACCCGGCTGTTCTTTGTCCTGGAGGACCAGGGCTACCTGAACGACGCCCTGAACACCGCCCCCGCCGACGTGCTTATCCTCCCCATGACCGACGACATGGGCCCCGCCATCTCCCTGGCCACCCAGCTGCGGACCGCCGGCGTGCGGACCCAGATCTACGGCGAACAGAAAAAATTCAAGCAGAAGATGAACTACGCCGATAAGCTGGGGGTGCCCTATGTGGTCTTCCTGGGGGAGGACGAGATCAAGCAGGACAAGGTGTCTCTCAAGGACATGCGCTCCGGCGGGCAGGAGCTGATCCCCACCGCCGAGGCCGTGGACAAGATCGTCGCCGCCATGGGCGCCAACGACGCCGCTACCCCCATTTTGGATAAGGGGGAGTAATTTCCTCCTCCTTATCTACAATGAAAGCAGCTCCTGCGCCAAAGCAATTCCAACTTTTAACCCAGCAAAAAAACAATCTTCCTGCATAACTGCACCTTCTCCCACAGCAGTATCCCAAATATCATTTGCTTCTTCTACACCTGCAAGTTCTTTCAACCTTTGGTATTGAGCTTGCGCAGTCTGAGATTCTATTTTTCCTTGCCTTGAAAACAAATGTCTTGTATACTCATCAAATAAAAGACTCAATATCTTCATCTTAAAACAGCGCCTCCCAGTTACGTCTTATAAGTCATATTATAATACGGCTTATAAGTCATGTCAAGAGGGGAATGAATCATTTTGCTTACACAACGTCTCCAGGAACTCCGCAAAGAATCCGGCATGACACAACAACAAGTCGCTAACGCAATTCAAACTACCTTGCGTCAATATCAGCGCTTTGAAAAAGGGGAACAAAAACCGGGATATGACAACCTGATAAAGTTGGCCGATTGTTTTCAAGTTTCTCTGGATTATTTAGCAGGACGTTCTGATTGCAAATAGTAAATTATATAAACAATAATACAAACAGGAGTGATAAATATGGGTGATACAAGCACCTTTTACCGCACCCACACCTGCGGGGAGCTCCGGATGGAGCAGGTCGGGGAAACCGTGACCCTGGCCGGCTGGATGGAAAACATCCGGGAAGTGTCGGGCAATCTGGCCTTTCTGGTCCTCCGGGACTTCTACGGCACCACCCAGATCGTGCTGGAGACGGAGGAGATGATCCAAACCGCCAGGGGGCTGAACAAGGAGACGGTGATTGCCGTCACCGGGACCGTCCGGGAGCGGGACAGCAAGAACCCCAAGCTGCCCACCGGCGACATCGAGGTGGTTCCCGCCAGGATCGAGGTGCTGGGCCGCTGCCGCCACAACGAGCTGCCCTTCCCCGTCACCCGCTCCCGGGAGGCCGACGAGTCCGCCCGGCTGAAGTACCGCTATCTGGACCTGCGCAACCCGGAGGTGAAGAACAACATCGTCCTGCGGTGCCAGGTGGTGTCCGCCCTGCGGCAGGCCATGACGGACCACGGCTTTTTGGAGATCACCACCCCCATTCTCACCGCCTCCTCCCCCGAGGGGGCCCGGGACTACCTGGTGCCCTCCCGGAAGCACCCGGGCAAGTTCTACGCCCTGCCCCAGGCCCCCCAGCAGTTCAAGCAGCTGCTCATGGCCTCCGGCTTCGACAAGTACTTCCAGATCGCCCCCTGCTTCCGGGACGAGGACGCCCGGGGGGACCGCTCCCCCGGCGAGTTCTACCAGCTGGACATGGAGATGGCCTTCGCCAATCAGGAGGATGTCTTCGCCGTGCTGGAGGATGTGCTGCCCCCCATCTTTGCCAAATACGGAACGTATGACATTGCCTCAAAAGCCCCCTTTGTCCGCATCCCCTACCTGGAGGCCATGGAGAAGTACGGCTCCGACAAGCCCGACCTGCGCATCGACCTCACCGTGACCGACGCCACCGCCCTGCTGGCCGGCTGCGGCTTCCCGCCCTTCGAGAACCAGACCGTCAAGGCAATTGTGGTGTCCGGCTTTTCCGGCACCCGGAAGCAGATCGACGGGCTGTGCAATGAGGTGGAGGTCCAGGCGGGCAACAAGGCCTACTGGTTCCGGTACGACGAGAACGGCGAGCTCGTGGGCGGCATCGCCAAGTTTGTCCAGCCCTTCAAGGACCAGGTCGTCGACGCCCTGAAGCTGGAGAAGGGCTGCTTTGTGGGCCTCACCGCCGGAGCCAGGCTGGCCGCCCAGAAGACCGCCGGTGTCCTGCGCAGCAAGCTGGGGGCCTTCTGCCCCGGCCACATGGACAAGGAGCGGTACGAGTTCTGCTGGATCGTGGACTTCCCCATGTACGAGATTGGCGAGGAGTCCGGCGAGCTGGAGTTCTGCCACAACCCCTTCTCCATGCCCAACGGCGGGCTGGACGTCCTGAAGAAGGCCGCCAGCCGTGAGGTGGACCCCCTGTCCATCACCGCCTTCCAGTACGACCTGGTGTGCAACGGGGTGGAGCTGTCCTCCGGCGCGGTGCGCAACCACGACCCGGAGATTATGGTCGAGGCCTTTAAGCTGGTCCGCCTGGAGGAGGAGGACGTGCGGAAAAAATTCCCCGCCATGTACAACGCCTTCACCTACGGCGCGCCCCCCCATGCGGGCATCGCCCCCGGGGTGGACCGGATGGTGATGCTGCTGTCCGGGGAGGAGTCCATCCGGGAAGTGATCCCCTTCCCCATGAACAAGAACGCCCAGGACCTGATGATGGGGGCCCCCTCCGCCGTGGAGCAGAAGCAGCTGGACGAGCTGAATATCGCCGTTACCAAAACGGAAGAGGAATAAACCCAATCGCCCCGCCTTAAGGGCGTTGCTTTAAGAAACCCTGCAGGGGCGGCTATCAGCCGCCCGCGGGCGCATATTATGCGCCCCTACAGACGTCTTCTTATCTCAACGCCCCATTCGGGCGGGGCTGTTTCTACGGGAGGTTTCACATGAAACATTTCTTGCCGCTGACGCTGGCGGTCCTGCTGCTGGCGGGCTGCTCCCCCGCGTCTCCCCCGGCGGAGAGTACGCCGCCCCCCTCCCCTCCCCCGGTGGAGGATCAGCCGGTCTTTGCCCCGGTGGAGATCCCGGAGCCCGAGCCGGACCCCCGGCAGGAGGCCATTGACGGGCTGCTGGCCTCCATGACTCCGGAGGAAAAGGTGGGCCAGCTCTTCTTCCCCGCCTGTCCTGAGGCGGGAGCCCCGGAGCTGGCAGCGGAGTACCATCTGGGGGGATACCTCCTGTTCAAGGCCAACCTGAAGGACCGCACCCCCCTGCAGGTCCAGGAGGAGATCGCCGCCCTCCAGGAGGGGGCCGCCATCCCCCTGCTCATCGGGGCGGACGAGGAGGGGGGCACGGTGGCCCGGGTGAGCGCCTGTCCCCAGCTGCGGGAAAAGCGGTTCTCCTCCCCCCAGAAGCTCTACAGACAGGGCGGGCTGGAGGCTGTCCTGGCCGACTGCCGGGAGAAGGACGAGCTGCTGGCCTCCCTGGGGATTAATGTCAACTTCGCCCCGGTGGCCGACCTGTCCACCGACCCTGGGGACTTTATCTACGACCGCACCCTGGGCCTGGGGGTGGAGGAGACCTGCGAATATATCTCTGAGGTGGTCCGGCAGATGGACGCGGACGGCATGGGGGCCGTGCTGAAGCACTTCCCCGGCTACGGGTCCAACCGTGACACCCACACCGGCTCCGCCCTGGATGAGCGGCCCCTGGAGACCTTCCGGACCGCGGACTTTCTCCCCTTCCAGGCGGGGATGGAGGCCGGCGGTGCCGCCGCGATACTGGTGTGCCACAATATCGTCACCGCCATGGACCCGGACCGGCCCGCCTCCCTCTCCCCCGCCGTCTACCGGATTCTCCGGGAGGAGCTGCACTTTGACGGCCCCGCCCTCACCGACGACCTGTCCATGAAGGCCGCCACCCAATACGCCGGGGAACAGGGGCAGTCCCCCGCCGTGCTGGCCATCGCCGCCGGGTGCGACATGGTGGTCACCACCGACTTCAAAGCCCAGATTCCCCAGGTCCTCGCCGCCCTGGAGGATGGGACCCTCCCCCGGAGCCGGGTGGACGAGGCGGTGTCCCGGGTGCTGAGGTGGAAGTATGACCTGGGGCTGATTTCACAGGAAGCTTTGAGCAACTTTAGAAATCGTCAAAAATAGTGACAAGTGAGACAAGGGCAGAGCTCCTGCCTCAGTTTGTAGAAAATCTCTCGTCCCCCGCAGGGAAAGGCTCCTTTTGAAAGGAGCTGTCGGCCGCAAAGCGGCTGACTGAGGATTGTATTTTGCCGCAGGCAAAATGTATGAAATAATCCTAATCTTTGATTACTTCGTATGTTTTGCTTCGCAAAACGCAATCCTCCGCCCCCTCCGGGGGCACCTCCTTTCAAAAGGAGGCGTTCGGTGCCCTCGATTCCTATGCGGATTATCTTCTGGGCCGCACCGGGAATCCCACACCCTATCCCAAAAAGTGAACCCGCCGCAGGAAGCGGCGGGTTTTCTCATCCCAAAATCAGCATTAAAATCGGAATTGTGATAAAGCAGCCCAGGATGGACAGGCAGGAGCCCACGGCGGCGTACTCCTCGTCCGCCCCATAGGCCCCGGCCATCACCGTCACCTGGCTGACCACCGGCAGAGCGCTCTCCACCACGAAGACGTCCCGGACAAGCCCCTCCAGGCCGAAAAGCATACAAAAGCCCCAGCAGATCATCGGGGCCACCGCCAGCCGCAGCACCAGCATAGTGGGCAGCCCCGGGAGGAGCTTCAAATTCCTCAGCCCCACCTCATAGACGATAAACCCGCCGTAGATCAGCGCCAAGGGGGACACGGTATTGCCGATATACCCGGCAACCCGCATCACCGGCCCGGGCAGACTCACGTCCAGCAGCAGCAGCACAACGGCCAACATCACTCCCAGGATAGGGGGCTTTGTGAAGATATCCCGGAGGAAGCGGCCCGGCCCTCCTGGCCGGCTCCCCCGGCTCCCCGACCGCTCCACCAGCAAAATACCCGCCGACTGGAGAAATGAGGTGTTTCCCAAGTAGTACAGCATCACATAGGGCAGGCAGGCCTCGCCAAAGAGCTGGGTACACACCGGCACGCCAATAAACAGGACGTTGGACAGGCCGGCCATAGCCACAAACACCCCCCACCGCGCCCGGGGGAGGCGGAGCAGCGTGGCAATCCCCATGCACAGCAGCAGAGTGGTCCCTACCCCCAGCAGGACGGAGAGCAGCAGCACACACGCACGGGCCAGGTCGTCCCGATTCAGGTTATTCACCAGCCCCACAACGCAGTTGGCAGGCACGGCAAGATTGATGATAAACCGGCTGAGGAATTTTTTCTCCGCGGCCGTCATCCAGCCCCTTGCGCCCATAAAGTAGCCCACCGCCATCAGCAGCAGCACCACCAGGCAGGCTGAAACGGCGTTAAAAAACCCGGCCATCAGCCCTGACCCTTTCCTCCGCCCCCTCTGGGACGGCGGCGGCGGCGCCGGTGATAGTCGCCGCCCTCCTCCCGGCGCTCCGGGGCGGGCTTCTCAGGGGCGCTCTCTCTGGCCTCGCCCCCCTCGCCCCTGGGGCGGCGGTGGCGATTGCGGCGGCCGGCCTGGCCTCCGGCGCGCTCCTCCGCCGGGGCGGAGGGCTGCCGCACCCGGCTGGGGAAGGCCGCCTCAATGGCGGCGGCCAGACTGGCCTCCTCCGTCACCTGGCCGGGGGCACTGTCGTCCTGACGGCGCAGCCGGGCCAGCTCCTCCAGGGGGGGCTCCACATAGCCCTCGGGCCGCTTGCCCTTGCCGCTGCGGATGACGCACAGCTCGCAGTTGTGATAGGTCCTGGGGCTCTCCGGGTCGGACTCCAGCCGGACCTGGGCGGTCTGCCGCAACAGGTTGATGCCGGCCACCGTCCCCGCCCCGTCGGGGGTCTCTACAAAGGACTCCTGCTTGGGGGCGTTTTTCACCAGGTCCTCATAGGCCTCCTGCTCATACTTCAGGCAGCACATCAGCCGCCCGCAGGTGCCGGATATCTTGGTGGGGTTGAGGGACAGGTTCTGT
The DNA here is from genome assembly GCA_950097245.1 of uncultured Oscillospiraceae bacterium. Taxonomy (GTDB): domain Bacteria; phylum Bacillota; class Clostridia; order Oscillospirales; family Oscillospiraceae; genus Lawsonibacter. Next base: position 29,309 of record CATNCS010000004.1, read on the forward strand.
GTCTTGGCCATTTTGATGGACACCGGCTGAAACTCCTCCAGGAACTGGGCGCAGCAGAAGGGCTTGCCGCAGATGCCCAGCCCCCCCAGCAGCTTGGCCTCATCCCGGACGCCGATCTGCCGCAGCTCGATGCGGGTGTGGAGGGCCCCGGCCAGGTCCTTCACCAGGGCCCGGAAGTCCACCCTCCCCTCGGAGGTGAAGAAGAACAAAATCTTGCTGCCGTCAAAGCTGTACTCTGCGCTCACCAGCTTCATGTCCAGGCCGTGCTCGGCGATCTTCTGCTGGCATACGGCAAAGGCGTGCTTCTCCCGCTCCCGGTTTTTCTCCATCAGGCGGGCATCCTCCGGGGTGGCCTTGCGCACCACCGGGCGCAGGGGGGCGGTGAGCTCAATCTCATCAATCATGTTGTTGCCCCGGATGCACTGGGCGTACTCCATCCCCCGGGCCGTATCCACAATCACGCCGTCCCCCACCTGAAACTGGATCCCGTTGGGGTTAAAGTAGTACTCCTTTCCGCCATTCTTAAAACGGATGCTGATAATTTCTACCATAGGTATTTTCTCCTCAATATATTAAATCCTGTAATTACAAGTCCTCAAACATTCCCGCGCACAGCCAGCCGGACAGCTGGCCCGCGTTTACATTCAGCCGGGCTCCCCCCTGCAGCTTCTTCACCAGCTCCGCCGCTCTCAGCAGCCGGCGGCGGTTCCCGCCCCGGACAGCCCGGGCGCTCAGCTCCGTCTCCAGGGCGCTCAGCAGGGCCAGCAGCTCCTCCCGGCCGCCCTTGGTGTCCAGGGCCATGGCCGCCTCCAGCAGCTCCAGCTCCCCGGCCCCCTCCAGGGCATCCGCCAGCCGCCCCGCCAGAAGGGACCGCTCCCCCTCGGGCTCCTCCCCGCTCCCCGCCGGGAGCAGGGCCAGCTCCTCACACCGGGAGCGCACCGTCTGGAGCAGTCCTCCGGCGCTGTCCGCCAGCAGCAGAAAGGAGGCGTAGCGGGGCCCCTCCTCCAGCAGCTTGAGCATGGCGTTCTGGGCGGAGGCGTTCATCTGGCCGGCCCCCTCCAGAATATAGATCTTCCGCTCCCCCTCGTTGGGGCGGATATAGGCGTCAGCCCGCATGGCCCGCACCTGGTCCACCGCGATGGGTTTCCCCTTGTCCGGCCCGGAAATAATGGCCACATCGGGGTGAATCCCCCGCAGCACCTTCAGGCAGGGCCCGCACTGTCCGCAGGGCCGCTCCCCCCGGGAGGTGCACACCATGGCCGCCGCCAGCAGCCGGGCCAGGGTGTGCCGGCCGGAGCCGGCGGGCCCGGAGATAATATAGGCGTGGGACAAGCCCCGCCCCCGCTCCTGCCGGGACAGCTGGTCCTTCAATCTCTCGTTTCCCCTCAAGGCGGAAAGGTCCATTGCTTGCCTCCTCTATCGGGCCGGTGCTCCATCTGTAGGGGCGCATATCATGCGGCCGCTGTATGCCGGCTCTCCTGCGGGCGGATGATATCCGCCCCTACAAAATTACCGTCCGAACTTCTGACAACATATTATACCCTATTTCTCTCAAATAGGCCAGCTCTTTTTTTGAAATTCGCTCCCCGGGGGCTACAACGGGGACGCCAGGGGGATAGGGGGCGATCTGACAGGCGGAAATCTCCCCCTCGCAGTCCTCCAGAGGCCTCACCCGGCTGGGGGCGAAGAGGGCGCTCCGGAGGGAGATCATCCGCTCCGGGACGGGTGGGGCGGGGACGGGCGGACAGTCCCCCATCTGGTCCCGCAGCTCCTCCAGCACCCGCTCCAGCCTGTAAAAATCCTCGTCGCTGTCCTGGGCGGTACAGATAAAAACCACGTGCCCGCCGTCCTCCATCTCGGGATAGACGCCCCGCTCCTCTAATTGCTTTGCAAAGGCGGGGCCGTCCTTCACCTTGAGGACAAACCGGCAGGGGTCCAGGGACAGGCCGTACTCCGGCCGGAGACCGGGAAATTTCTGCCGCAGCTCCGTCACCCGGCAGGCCGCCTGGCGGTATTGGTGAAATCCCTCCTCCCCCGTCAGCCACTCCCGGGCCACATCCAGGGAGGCCAGCATGGGGTAGGAGGGGCTGGAGGTGCCAAAGACGGAGGCGGTCCGCCGCACCAGGTCCGAGTCGAAGCCGTCGGTAAACAGCAGGGCGGTCTGTCCCATGGCGGGGAGCGTCTTGTGGGCGGACACCGTCACCGCGTCCGCCCCCCAGAAGGGGGCCAGGCCCAAAAAGGGCAGGTGGGCTCCATGGGCGCCGTCTACAAAAAGTTTTCCACCCCGGGCGTGGACAATGCGGGAAATGACTCCGATATTTGACAACACCCCGGCATAAGTAGGCGAAGTAATACAGACCGTTTTGATATCCGGGTGCCGATCCAGCATTTTTTCCACCATTTCCGGAGAAACGGGACCTATCAGATTCTCTGACCTCAGCCAGGGCCGCTCCAAATAGACGGGCTCCAGGTCCAGCAGGGCCATGGCGTTGAACACCGCCCGGTGGCAGCTCCGGTCCACCAGAACCCTGCTTCCCGGCCTTGCACAGAGGGTCAGGCCGGTGTGGATGCCCATGGTGGAGCCGCCGGTGAGAAACTGGCAGCAGTCAAAGCCAAACAGCTCCGCCCAAAGGCGCCGGGCGGAGTCGAAGGGCTCCCCGGCCTCATAGAGATTGCCGGTGGGGGACAGCTCGGTAAGGTCAAGGGCGGCCAGCCCCGCCAGCTCGGGGACCGGGAGAGGCTTTCCCTTGTGCCCCGGCATATGGAAGCGGAGAGGTTTTTTGTCCGCGTAGCCCCGCAGGGCGTCGTAAAGAGGGGTGGGCATGGTACTACCTCCAAAATTTTCTCGTAGGGGGCGGTCTCTGCGCCGCCCCGCTATAAACGGTTTGCCGCCGAAGGCCGGGGCGGTACAGAGGCCGCCCCCTGCAGAAAAGGCGGAAGGGTCTCCCCTTCCGCCTCTGCGATTATCTCTGATTGGGGGCGTAGGCCACCACGGTGCGGCGGTTGGGCTCCACGCCGGTGGAGTAGGTGGTGACGCCCTTGTAGTCCTGGAGGGCGGTGTGAATCACGTGCCGCTCGTAGGCGTTCATGGGCTCCAGGGTCATGTTCTTCCGGTACTTGACCACCTTGCCCGCCACCTTGAAGGCCAGCCGCTGGAGGGACTCCTCCCGCTTGGCCCGGTAGCCCTCGGCGTCCACATGGATGCGCACCCGCCTGGACTGGCCCCGGTTTACGGTGTAGCTGGTGAGCTGCTGGATGGCGTCCAGGGTCTCGCCCCGGCGGCCGATAATGGCCCCCAGGTTCTGCCCCTGGAGGACCACCTTGTAGTTGCCCTCGCTGGTGATGAAAATCTCCGGGGTCGCCTCCACCTGGAGGTGGGCCAGCAGGCCGGTGAGGAAGGTCCTGATCTGATTGGCTCTCTCGTCCTCGGGGCTGGCGGGGTCTACGGTAACGGGCTCCCGGGGGGCGGGGGTGCTGCCGATCAGGACCTCGTCCCCCTCCCGCAGCCGGTTCTCCTGGCGGCGGGGGCGCTCCCGGCGCTCGGGCCGGGGCTGGCGGGGCCTGGGGGGAGCCATGCCGGGCTTGGCGGCCAGAATGGTCTCCTCAGCCGGAGGGGCGGCGGGGGCCTCCTCCTTCATCTCGGCCTTGGGGGGCTCCTCCCTCGCAATGGCCTTACTGGCGGGAATTACCTTCTCCTCCGGCTTCTTTTCGGGCTCCCGCTCCACCTCGTCCCCTATGGGACAGGGCTTGCCGTCCACCTCGTTATAGCTCACCCGGACCTTGGCCGGGTTGCTGCCAAAGCCCAGAAAGCCGGACTTCGCCCGCTCGATCACTTCAACAGATACGTCGTCCCGGTCCAGGCCCAGCTGGAACAGAGCGGCGGAAATGGCGTCCTCCTCGGAGCGCCCGGTGGTCTCAATCCATTTTAACATCACTCAGCCCTCCTTGTCCTCATCAATTTCGACCTCGATCTCCTCTACCTCCACTTCAACCTCCTCTGTCTCCACAGGGGCGGCGGCGGGGGCGGCCCCCTCCTCGGGCATCACTGGAATTTCCGGGGCCTGGATGGCCTCAGGCTTGGGCTCCTCCCTGGGGGCCTCCTTCTTCTCGTCCTTTTTGGCGGACCTGGATTTCTTCTTGCCCTTTCTGGCGGCCTCGGCCTCTTCAATCGCGTGGAAGAGCTGATTGGGGTCGGTGTAGGGGGTCACGCCGCCGTAGCGGCCGGGGATATAGGACCGGCCCCGGGCGTAGGCCCGGATGCCCTCCCGGCTGTCCTCCCGGTTGACGCCCTCCTGGTCGGGCTCGGTGTCCTTCTTCTGGGGCTTCTTCTTGCCCCGGTTCTTCTTCTCCTCCTCGATCCGGCGCTGGCGCTCCAGCCGGGCCTCCTCCTTGCGGCGCTTCTCCTCCTCTTTTTCCTCCGCTTCCCGCTTGGCGGCGGCCTCCCGGGCGGCCTCGTAGTCCCTCTTCAGCATCCTGCCGCAGATGACCTCCTGGGCCATGGTGACGAAGTACTGGGTAATCCAGTAGACGGTCAGGCCGGCGGGGACGGTGAAGCCGATCCACAGGGACATGAGGGGCATCATCCACATCATCATTTTATTGGTGGAATCCATCTGTTTGTTTTCCGTCTGCTTGTTCATCTGGTTGGTGGCCATGGACACCTTCATGGACAGGAAGGACACCGCGGTGGACACCAGGGGCAGGATGAACAGGCCGATGGAGCCCCAGGTAAATCCCCCCGCCCAGAATCGCCAGGTGGGAATTCTGGACAGATCAAGGCCCAGGAACTGGAAGTTCAGCACAAACAGCTTGTCGGCCCCCGCGGCGGCCTGGAGGGAGGCCAGATTCTCCGGGTTGACCAGGGAGAGGAGATACAGCTGGTTGTAGGCCCCGTTCTGGAACAGGCCGGCAATTTTGCCCTCCGCCAGCTGCTCCCGCAGCTTATCCATGGCGGCCTGGGTCACCCAGCCGCTGGAGACTGCCACCTCAGGCCAGTTCAGCTGGGTGGCAAGAGTCTGGATCTGCTCGGCGGACATGCTCATAAAGTAGGTCAGGGGCTCGCGGATGATGCCGTACAGGGCGATGAGCACGAACATGGGGATGAGGGACCAGACGCAGCCCCCCATGGGGTTGACCTTCTCCTTCTCGTACAGCTTCTGGAGCTCCAGGTTGTAGCGCTCCTTGTCCTTGCCGTACTGCTTTTGCAGCTGCTGCATCTTTCCGGAGAGCATGGTGGTCTGAATCATGCTCTTCTTGCTCTTCAGGGTGACGGGGAAGAGCACCAGCTTGATGACAATACCGAAGAGGATCAGCGCGAAGCCATAGCTGTTGAACAGGTTGTAGAAGAACAGCAGCAGCCAGGCAAAGGGTTGTAAAATAATACCCACTCAATTTACCTCCGTATATTTTAGGATGGCAGGGGGCGGCTCGGAGACCGCTCCCTACGGTACGGGGTCGTACTCCACGGACTTCTGCCTGTGGAAGGGGTGGCACCGCGACAGTCTGCGCAGGGCCAGCCAGCCCCCCTTGAGGGCGCCGTACTTCTCCACCGCCTCCAGGGCGTACTCCGAACAGGTGGGGATAAAGCGGCAGCAGGGGGGGCGCAGGGGCGAAATGGCCCGCCGGTAGAATCGGATCAGAGCTAAAAGAACTGCTCTCACTGGGGCCTGTCCCCCTTTGGAGGGGTGAGCCCCAGCTTTTTTGTCATCTGCCGGAAGCTGCGCTCCAGCTCGCGGTACCGGCCGTAAATGACCCGGGTGCGGGCCACAACCACAATATCATAGCCGGGGAGCAGATCCCCCTCGTGGGTGCGGTACAGCTCCCGGATGCGGCGGCGAGCCCGGTTGCGCTTGACGGCGTTGCCCAGCTTCACCCCGGTGGTGATGCCCAGCCGGCTGACAGGCCGGCCGGTTTTTCGGCAGTAGATGACAAAATAGGGGGAGACAGCGCTCTTTCCTTTGCTGTACAGCCGGCGGAACTCATGATTTTGTTTCAGCGGAACGGTATGCTTCATGTCTTTCTCCGTATGCACAGCGAGGGCGGAGGAATTGCTCCCACGCCCCTGGTTTGTGCGCTATCTAAACTGTTGTTCCAGGTCCGATCCTCTCTCACTGCTCAGGGGCGGCCGGACGGGCCGCCTCATCTGCCTCAGTGGGTCAGACGGGCGCGGCCCTTGGCGCGGCGGCGGGCCAGCACCTTGCGGCCATTGCGGGTGGCCATACGCTTGCGGAAGCCGTGCTCTTTGGAGCGCTGACGCTTTTTGGGCTGATAGGTACGAAGCATGGGGGACACCTCCTCAGTTTAGATTTCAAGCCGGCTCTCCCGGCCCAACAACAGCCATATCCCAGGCTGCGGTCTGCAAAAGATACGTGCAGTATTATAGCGGATAACTGCCGCTTCTGTCAACCATCTTTTTGCCCGGGAAGAGAATATTTTTTCTCTATTCCACATCTTGTATCCACTTTTCAGCCGCACACAAGGGCTGTCCTCCTCCGTCTACACATTTAAAATAAAATATGTGGAAAAACCTTGCTGTCCGTCCCGTTTTTTGGTATAATGTAAGGAGTGGAAAATCACGTTATTTCGTGTTCTGCCGCCGCCTTCCCCGCCCCGGGCGGGGAGGGCGCTTTGAATGAATAAAAAGGAGGATCGCCATGAATCCCGCCGCGGAAGTCTGGGAAAAGGTGAAAGCCCTCATGGGGGCGGAGATGACCTCCACCACCCTGAACACCTGGTTCGACGACACAGAGGCCCTGGCCCTGGAGGAGGACCGCCTCGTTTTATACAGCCCCACCCGGTTTAAGCGGGACATTATCGCCTCCCGCTACCTCTCCCCCATCCAGGGCGCCCTCCATGAGCTGTTCTCCGCCGACCTTCAGGTGACGGTGCTCACCGAGGGTGAGCGCGGCAGCCTGGAGAAGCCGAAGACCGGCGTCTTCCTCCCCGGCACCGAGGAGTACACCTTCGACCGGTTTGTGGTGGGCTCCTCCAACAAGTTTGCCCACGCCGCCGCCCGGAAGGCGGCGGAAAATCCCGGGCTGAGCTACAACCCCCTGTTTATCTACGGGGAGTCCGGCCTGGGCAAGACCCACCTGCTCTACTCCATCGCCCACACCATCCACGGCGACCATCCGGACTACAGGATTATCTATGTCAAGGGGGACGCCTTCACCAACGAGCTCATCGCCGCCATCCGGGAGGGCCGGACCCAGGAGTTCCGGGACAAGTACCGCAGGGCCGACGTGTTCCTGATGGACGACGTGCAGTTTATCGCCGGCCGGGACTCCACCCAGGAGGAGATGTTCCACACCTTCAACACCCTCTACGAGCTGAAAAAACAGATCGTCTTCACCTCCGACCGCCCCCCCAAGGAGATGCTCCGGCTGGAGGACCGGCTGAAGACCCGCTTTGAGTGGGGCCTGCTGGCCGACATCATCCCCCCCGACTACGAGACCCGCACCGCCATTATCAAAAGCAAGGCCATCCGCATGGGGATGGAGCTGCCCGACTACATCATCCAGCTCATCGCCGAGACCATCACCGCCAACGTGCGGCAGATTGAGGGCACCGTCAACAAGATCATGGCCTTTCAGGACCTGAACGGGGACAAGGTGGATAAAAACACCGTGATTCGGGCGGTAAAGGATATTTTCAAGGAGAAATCCGACATCCTGCCCACCGCCGACGTCATCATTCAGGAGGTCTGCAATTTCTACAACCTGGAGCCCTCCCTCCTCCGGGGACAGGGCCGCTCCAAGGACATCTCCCTGGCCCGGCAGATCGCCATGTACCAGATCCGCCGGATGACCAACCTGTCCCTGAAGGAGATCGGCGCGGAGTTCGGCGGCCGGGACCACAGCACCGTCCTCAACGCCCTCAACCGGGTGGAGGACCTGGTGAAAACCGACCCGGAGAAGGCGGAGATTATCAAGGACATCACCACCAATATCAATTCCAGGTACGAGTAGGGGGCGGCCTCCGCGCCGCCCCACATATCCCACGCCACATTCAAACGGGGCGGCACAGAGGCCGCCCCCTACGGAGAGAATTCCACAAAAAATTGTGGATTGTCTGTGGAGAAATGTGGAGAAACAGGGGGACTGTGGAAAAACTGTTTTTTTGTCCACAGCCCCTGTGGAAGGGATTCTCTTAGAGCCGCAGGGCTTTGGAGGCAGTTTCCACATTATTTTTGCCTACGGACTACTGTTACTAGAATAAATCCTCTCCTCCCTGTTCCGGAGAGAAAAAGAGATTGGAGGAACCATCTATGAAATTCTCCTGTGAAAAGGCCCTTCTGTCCAGCGCCGTGTCCATCACCTCCCGGGCGGTGGCCGCCAAGAGCTCCATCCCCGCCATGGAGGGCATCCTTATCGAGGCGGGGAGCGCCCTGCGCCTCACGGGCTACAACCTGGAGACGGGCATCCAGGCCACCGTCCCCGCCGAGATTACGGAGGGCGGCTCCCTGGTGCTCTCCGCCCGGCTGTTCGGGGAGATTGTCCGCAAGATGCCCGACGACGTGGTGGTGTTCTCCTCCCAGGGCTGCACGGTGAATATCAGGTGCGGCCTCAGCGAGTTCAACATCCTGGGCACCGACCCGGAGGAGTTCCCCGAGCTGCCCGCCGTGGACCAGCAGAACGCCCTCACCATCGGCCAGCCGGTGCTGCGGTCTATGATCGGCCAGACCCTCTTCGCCGTCAGCGACAACGAGAGCCGGCCCATCCACACCGGCTCCCTCTTTGAGGTGGACGGAAGCGGCCTCACCGTGGTGTCGGTGGACGGCTACCGGCTGGCCCTGCGCCACGAGAGCGTGGAGGAGAAAAAGGGGGCGGACGCCTTCTCCTTTGTGGTCCCCGGCTCCGCCCTGGGGGAGGTGGAGAAGATATGCTCCGGCGAGGAGGGGGTCACCGTCACCCAGGGGGCCCGGCACATCATGTTCCAGACCGGGGATACCGTGCTGGTGTGCCGCCGGCTGGAGGGGGACTTTTTGGCCTATAAGAACGCCATCCCCCGGAACAACACCGTCAAGGTGGAGGTGGAGGCCCGGGCCCTGCTGGCCTCCATCGACCGGGTGTCCCTCATTATCAGCGAGAAGCTGAAGTCCCCCCTGCGCTGCGTCTTCGGAGACGGGGCGGTGGATATCACCACTAGGACCGCCATCGGCGACGCCGCCGACCGGTGCGTCATCTCCGGCGACGGCGGCGGACTGGAGATCGGCTTTAACAACAAGTACCTGATGGACGCCCTCAAGGCCGCCCCTGCCGAAAAGCTGCGTATGGAGTTCACCTCCGGGGTGGCCCCCTGCGTTATCCTGCCCGCCGAGGGGGAGGAGAACTTTGTCTATATGGTGCTGCCCGTGCGGCTGAAGGCCAACTGACAGTAAATGTGGAAAGTTTCACGTGAAACGTGAGAAAACGAGGATAAAATGGAGACACATGAGATCAAGATACACACTGAATTTATCAAGCTCCAGGACCTGCTCAAGTTCGCCGGGGCGGTGGAGACCGGCGGGGACGCCAAGCTGATTATCCAGGAGGGCCGGGTGTCCGTCAACGGCGAGCCCTGCCCCATGCGGGGCAAAAAGCTGCGCCCAGGGGATAGAGCGGTCATTGACAGCGAGACGGAGCTTGTGGTCACGTGATCGTCAAGAGCTTGGAGCTGGACTATTTCCGCAACTACCCCCATCTGGAGGCGGACTTCGACCCACGGGTTAATCTGATCTACGGCGACAACGCCCAGGGCAAGACCAACCTGCTGGAGGCGGTGGCCTATCTGTCCGCCGCCCGGTCCCACCGGGCCCGGTACGATCGGGAGATGATTATGCTGGACATCGACTCCGCCTTTGTCAAGGGGGAGGTGTTCAGCCGGAACCGGGATTTTTCTTTGGAGGCCCGGCTCTTCCGGGGGCGGGGCCGGCAGCTGTACTCCAACGGAGTGCGCCTGAAAACCGCCGGGGAGCTGGCGGGGATTCTGAACACGGTGCTGTTCTGCCCCGAGGACCTGTCCCTCATCAAGGCGGGGGCGGCGGAGCGGCGGCGGTTTCTGGACGGGGCCATCTGCCAGCTGCGGCCCCGGTACGCCCAGGCCCTGGCGGAGTACAACCGGCTCTACGACCACAAGACCCGCATCCTCCGGGACTGGCCGGAGAACCCCTCCCTGCTGGACACTTTGGACGACTTCAACCTCCGCATGGCCCAGACCGGAGCCATTGTGATCCACTACCGGGCCCACTTTGTCAAGCGCCTGCAGGAGCGGGCCCCCGCCATCCACGGGGATTTCTCCGGGGGCCGGGAGGGGCTGGAGCTGGGATACAGCACGGTATCTAATGTTTCTAACCCCCAGGCCCCGCCCCGGGAGCTGCTTCCCCTGCTGCTGGAGCACCAGGAGAGGCACAGAAAGGCGGAGATTGACAGCCGGCAGTGCCTGTCCGGACCCCACAAGGACGACCTGTCTGTGAAAATCGGCGGGCAGGAGGCCAAGACCTACGCCTCCCAGGGCCAGACCCGGACGGCCGCCCTGTCCCTCAAGCTGGCCCAGCGGGAGATTTTTCAGGAGGAGACCGGGGAGTGGCCCGTCCTCCTGCTGGACGACGTCCTCTCCGAGCTGGACCCCAGGCGGCAGGCCTTCGTCCTCAACCGAATCCGGGGCGGACAGGTGTTCATCACCTGCTGCGAGGAGGAGAAGCTGGAGGGTTTGGAGGGCGGCAGGGCCTTCCACATCTGCGGCGGGAAGCTGGTGTAGGAGGGAAATATGATATGTTTGATGTTCCTGATCTATTTTTCAATTCCCACTTTCGTGGTTTTCGCTGTACAATATCTGTTTTGCCAGTGCAAATATGTGGCAGTAAAGCTGATTCCAACAATCGCCGCTTTTGGTTTTCTGTTTTGGTTCCTCGCGGCTCAGAGCCAACTGCCGGAGGAGCCGAGAGGCTGTCCTACAGGGGCAGGAATTACCGCCTTTTTCAGCGGCGGAATATTTGCCGCTCTCTTTATCGGAATCGCTTTGGGGTGGCTTGTATACCTCAGTCAATCCAGCAGTAAGGAAGAGAACGGAAACGAGAACGAGGAGTAACCCCATGTATCTGCATTTAGGTCAATCGGTCGTCATTCCAGACCGGGATATTTTAGGAATTTTCGACCTGGACAACGCCAGCTGGGCCTATAAGACCCGGGAGCTGCTGGAGCGGGCGGAGGCGGAGGGCCGGGCCATCTGGCTCACTGAGGACCTGCCCCGGTCCTTCATCCTGGCCGACAGCCGCTGGGGAGAGCCGGTGGTCTACATCTCCCCCCTCTCCTCCGCCACCCTGGCCGTCCGGGCCGGGCGGGGCGGGCTGGAGTAGGACGAAAGCCTCCTTTTGAAAGGAGGTGCCCCAGTGCGCACACTGGGGCGGAGGATTGCGTTCGGCGAAGCCGAACATACGAAGTAAACAAGATTTTGCAAACTTCGTTTATTGTATACATTTTGGCTTCGCCAAAATCAATCCCCACCCGGCTTCGCCGGGAGCCCCTTTCAAAAGGGGCCTTAAAAACAAGGAGGTTACAAATATGGAATCCATCGAATATCTGTGGAAGGACCGCAAGCGTTACCTGGGACTGCCCCTGTCCTTCACCCGGTACCGCCTCAGTGAGGACCGGCTGTTCTGTGAGACCGGGTTTTTCAACATCAAATCCGACGAGGTGCTGCTCTACCGGGTGCGGGACCTGCAGCTGAATATGTCCCTGGGACAGCGCATCTTTGGGGTGGGGACGGTGTGCGTGATTTCCTCCGACAAGAGCGTGCCCCATCTTGATCTGAAAAATGTAAAGAATCCCCGCCGGGTCAAGGAGTTGATCCACCAGCATGTGGAGGAGGCCAAGGACAAGCGCCGGATGCGGACCACCGAGCTGGTGGGCGGCGAAGGCGGCGGAGAGGATTTCCACGACAGCGCTGATCTGGACGACGAGGAACTGGATTAATAGGTAGGGGCGGATATCATCCGCCCGCCGGTAAATCGCAAATGTGTAGGGGCCGACGACCTCGGCGGCCCGCTTTTGCGGCTCTGTTTTCATTTTAAATGGCGCGCCGGGTCGTCGCGCCCTACGCCCCAATTCGGGCGGATAATATCCGCCCCTACAGAATTTCACCATCGCGGAGGTAAGCTATGTCTGAAGAACTGAACCAGCTGAACACCACCCAGACCGACCACGAGTACGGCGGGTCGGAGATTCAGGTCCTGGAGGGCCTGGAGGCGGTGCGCAAGCGCCCGGGCATGTATATCGGCTCCACGTCCGAGTCCGGCCTGCACCACCTGGTGTATGAGATTGTGGACAACTCCATCGACGAGGCCCTGGCCGGCCACTGCACCGACATCACCGTGACCATCAACCCCGGCAACACCATCACCGTCACCGACAACGGCCGCGGCATCCCGGTGGACATCCAGCCCCAGACGGGCAAGCCCGCCCTGGAGGTGGTGTTTACCATCCTCCACGCCGGCGGCAAGTTCGGCGGCGGCGGGTACAAAGTATCCGGCGGGCTCCACGGCGTGGGCGCGTCAGTGGTCAACGCTTTGAGCGAGTGGCTGGAGGTCCAGGTCCACAAAAACGGCGAGATCTACGAGATGAAATTCTCCCGGGGCAAGATCACCCAGGAGATGAAGGTGGTGGGCCGGACCGACCACACGGGGACCACCGTCACCTTCAAGCCCGACCCGGAGATGTTCGACACCCTGGAGTACAGCTACGACACCCTCCACACCCGGATGCGGGAGGAGGCCTTCCTCAACGCCGGCCTGCGCATCCAGACGGTGGACCTGCGCCCCGGCCGGGAGCAGGAGGACGACATGTGCTATGAGGGGGGCATCCGGGAGTTCGTCTCCTTCATCAACCGGAACAAGGACCCCCTCCACAACGACGTGATCTACATGTCCGGCGCCCGGGAGGACTCCATGGCCGAGGTGGCCATGCAGTACAATGACGGCTATCAGGAGGTTATGGTCTCCTTCGCCAACAACGTCCACACCGCCGAGGGGGGAATGCACGAGGAGGGCTTCCGCCGGGCGCTGACCAACGTGCTCAACGCCTACGGCAGGAAAATCAAGCTGCTCAAGGACGACGAGAAGGTGTCCGGCGACGACTGCCGGGAGGGCCTCACGGTGGTCATCTCAGTGAAGCTCACCGAGGCCCAGTTCGAGGGACAGACCAAGGCCAAGCTGGGCAACAGCGAGATGCGCACCCTGGTGAACAACATTGTCAGCGAAAAGCTGGAGATTTTCCTGGAGGAGAACCCTGCCGTGGGCCGGGCCATTCTGGACAAGGCCCTCATGGCCAACCGGGCCCGGGAGGCCGCCCGGAAGGCCCGGGAGTCGGTGCGCCGGAAGACCGCCCTGGGGGGCGCGGCCATGCCCGATAAGCTCCGGGACTGCAACGAGGCAAATCCGGAGCTCACCGAGCTCTATATCGTCGAGGGCGACTCCGCCGGCGGCTCGGCCACCCAGGGCCGGGACAGCCGGTTTCAGGCCATCCTCCCCCTGTGGGGCAAGATGCTCAACGTGGAGAAGGCCAGGGCGGACAAGGTCTACGGCAACGACAAGCTCACCCCCGTCATCACCGCTCTGGGAGCGGGCATCGGGGACGACTTTGACCTGAACAGGCTGCGCTACCACAAGGTCATCATTATGGCCGATGCCGACGTGGACGGCGCTCACATCCGCACCCTGCTGCTCACCTTCTTCTTCCGCTTTATGCGGCCCCTCATCGAACAGGGCTACGTCTACTCCGCCGTACCCCCCCTGTTCAAGCTGACCAGGGGCAAGCAGACCCGGCTGGCCTTCTCTGAGGAGGAGCGGGACGCCATCTCCGCCGAGCTGCGGGGAGACAACCCCAACGCCAAGGTGGATATCTCCCGCTTTAAGGGCCTGGGCGAGATGAACCCCCACGAGCTTTGGGAGACCACCATGGACCCGGAGAAACGCACCCTGCGCCGCATCGAGCTGGACGACGCCGTCCGGGCCGACGAGACCTTCACCATCCTCATGGGTGAGAAGGTGGAGCCCCGGAAGGAGTTCATCGAGCGCAACGCGAAATATGCCGTCAACCTGGACTATTAAGCCAGACTTCCAGGAGAATGCAGAAAGCCTTCCCCTTTAGGGGAAGGTGCCCCCGAAGGGGGGCGGATGAGGCCATTTCGCCGCAGGCGAAATGTGCGCAGCAAACGAGGTTATAGAGTGTTTTCCGGGTTTACTTCGTATGTTTTGCTTCGCAAAACAGCCTCATCAGTCTCGCTCCGCTCGACAGCTTCCCCTAAAGGGGAAGCCTTTCCCCTGCGGGGGACGGAAGTATAAACCCACCTCTAACAAGGAGGAACACAATCAATGTCTAAGAAACCCCAATACGACCCCGAGGAGATCCGCTATCCGGACCAGAAGATCGTCACCTCTCCCCTGGTGCCGGAGATGGAGAAATCCTATATTGAATACGCCATGTCCGTCATCGTGGGACGGGCCCTGCCCGACGTGCGGGACGGGTTGAAGCCCGTCCACCGGCGCATCCTTTACGCCATGTACGAGGACAATCTCACGGCCGACAAGCCCTTCAAGAAGTCGGCCACCTGCGTGGGCGATGTGCTGGGCCGCTACCACCCCCACGGGGATCAGTCTGTCTACGACGCCCTGGTCCGCCTGGCCCAGGACTTCTCCATGCGGTATATGCTGGTAGACGGCCACGGCAACTTCGGCAGCGTGGACGGCGACCCCCCGGCGGCCTACCGATACACCGAGGCCCGCATGTCCAAGCTCTCCGACGAGATGCTCCGGGACATCGAGAAGGACACGGTGGACTGGGACCCCAACTTCGACGAGACCCGGAAGGAGCCCAAGACCCTCCCCTCCCGCTTCCCCAACCTGCTGGTGAACGGGTCCTCCGGCATCGCCGTGGGCATGGCCACCAACATCCCGCCCCATAATATGCGGGAGGTCATCAACGCCGCCATCTGCGTGCTGGACGACCCCGAGGCCACCCTGGCCGACCTGATGGAGCACATCCACGGCCCCGACTTCCCCACCCGGGCCATCATCATGGGCCGGGCGGGCATCCGCGCCGCCTACGCCACCGGCCGGGGCCGGGTGACCATCCGGGCCCGCCACGAGTTCGAGGAGTTCGGCAAGGACCGCACCCGCATCGTCATCACCGAGATCCCCTACCAGGTGAACAAGCGGATGCTCATCAAGAGCATGGCCGACCAGGTGGAGGACAAGCGGCTGGAGGGCATCTCCGACATCCGGGACGAGACCGACCGCAACGGCATGCGCATCGTCATCGAGCTGAAGCGGGACGCCAACCCCCAGGTGGTGCTCAACCGGCTGTTCGCCCAGACCCAGCTCCAGACCACCTTTGCCATCAACATGCTGGCTCTGGTGGAGGTGAACGGCAAGCTCCAGCCCCGGATTCTCTCCCTGCGGCACATTCTGGACGAGTACATTGCCTATCAGGAGCAGGTGATTATCCGCCGGACGAAGTACGACCTGCGCAAGGCCCAGGAGCGGGCCCACCTGCTGGAGGGCCTGCTCATCGCCCAGGACAACATCGACGAGGTCATCCATATCCTGCGCACCAGCTACGACAACGGCAAGGAGCGGCTGATGGAGCGGTTTGAGCTGGACGACGTCCAGGCCCAGGCCATCTGCGACATGCGGCTCATCTCCCTCCAGGGGCTGAACCGGGAGAAGCTGGAGGCGGAGTACAAGGAGCTGGAGGAGCGCATCGCCTACTTCAACCAGCTGCTGGCCAGTGAGGAGATGCTGCGGGGGGTGCTCAAGGAGGAGCTTACCGCCATCCGGGACAAGTACGGCGACGACCGGGTTACCGAAATCCAGGACGTGGAGGACGAGATCGACATCGAGGACCTCATCGAGGAGGAGCAGTGCGTCTTCACCCTCACCCAGGCGGGCTATATCAAGCGCACCCCGGCCAGCGAGTACGCCGCCCAGTCCAAGGGGGGCATGGGCAAGAAGGGCATCACCACCCGGGAGGAGGACTATGTGGTGGACGTGTTTACCGCCTCCACCCACGACTATATCCTCTTCTTCACCGATACCGGCAAGGTGTACCGGAAGAAGGGGTATCAGATTCCAGAGAGCGGCAAGACCGCCAAGGGCACCAACATCGTCAACATCCTCCAGGTGGAGCAGGGGGAGCGGGTGCAGACCATGCTCCACTACCGGGAGAAGGACAACGAGGAGCTGTACCTGTTCATGGTGACCCGGAACGGC
This sequence comes from uncultured Oscillospiraceae bacterium, assembly GCA_950097245.1. Classification (GTDB taxonomy): domain Bacteria; phylum Bacillota; class Clostridia; order Oscillospirales; family Oscillospiraceae; genus Lawsonibacter. Next base: position 45,552 of record CATNCS010000004.1, read on the forward strand.
ACCGTGAAGCGCCTGCCCGTCCGTACCCTGAAAAACCTGCGGAACAACGGTATCCGGGCCCTGCGCCTGGACGAGGGGGATGAGTTGGTCTGCGTCCGGGAGACCGACGGCACCAGGAAGATCCTCATCGCCACCCACGACGGCATGGCGGTGTGCTTCGACGAGAACGACGTGCGTGCCATGGGCCGGGACGCCGTGGGCGTCCGGGGTATCCGCCTGCGGGAGGGGGACTATGTGGTGGGGGCCGCCCGGATGACCGAGGGGCGGACCGTGCTGTCCATCACCGAGAGGGGCTTCGGCAAACGCACCCCCGTGGAGGAGTACCGGATCACCAACCGGGGCGGTGTGGGCATCAAGAACTATATGATTACCGACAAGACCGGCCCCATCGTGGGGGTCAAGGTGGTGGATGGCTCTGAGGACCTGCTGCTGGTCACCCAGGCGGGCATCCTCATCCGCACCCATGTGGACTCCATCCGCATGGCCGGCCGGGCCACCCAGGGCGTTATCGTAATGCGCTTCAAGGAGGAGGGGGACAAGGTGATCTCCCTGGCCCTGGCCGACCGGGAGGAGACCGCCGAGACCGAGGAAGTCCAGCCCGAGGAGGCCTCGCTTGAGAGCGAGACCCCGGCGGAGGAATGACAGCAGGGGCGGCCTTTGGCCGCCCGCTGAAAGGAGCTGTAAGAGATGAAGCTAGCCAACGCCCTGTCCCAGCGGTCTGAGCTCCAGACCCGCATCCGCCAGCTGGAGGACCGGCTGAGCAACAACGCCCAGGTTCAGGAGGGGGAACGGCCCGCCGAGAACCCCATAGAGCTGCTGAAGGAGCTGGAGGCGGACTATGCCCGGCTGGAGGAGCTGATCTCCGCCATCAACCGCACCAACAACGACACGAAACTGGAGGACGGAACCACCCTGTCCGATCTGCTGGCCCGGCGGGACTGTTTAAAAGGAAAGCTGTCCATCCTGCGTGGGTTCCTTAACAGCGCCAGCGCCCTGGTCCGCCGCCACTCTGTCAGCGAGATTAAGATAAAGAGCACCGTGGACGTCCGCCAGCTTCAAAAGCAGGTGGATGGCCTGTCCAAGAACCTGCGGGAGCTGGAGGAAACCATCCAGGAGAAGAACTGGACCACCGAGCTGATGTAAGATTTTGGTCGCGCAAAAGGCGGACGTCAGCTCCGCGCCGGAGCCATCAGGCGACTTTATGGCGGCAATGGGACCTTGCTTGGGTTCAAATCCCAGCTATTTATCAGGTCCGTTAACGTCACACCTGTACAGTTATGTCTTCGGGACGCTTACGCTTATTACCGGACGTCGATTTTGCGCGGGAGGGTTTGGGGAATTTTATGAAAACTGTCACCATCTACACCGACGGAGCCTGCTCCGGCAACCCCGGCCCCGGGGGCTGGGGGGCCATTCTGATGTACGGAGAGCACAAAAAGGAGCTGTCCGGGGGCGAGGCCCAGACCACCAACAACCGCATGGAGCTGTCCGGGGTGATCGCCGCCCTGGAGGCCCTGAAGGAGCCCTGCGTGGTGGAGCTGTACTCCGACAGCAAATACGTCATCGACGGCCTGAGCAAGGGCTGGGCCCGGGGCTGGCGGGCCCGGGGCTGGATCAAATCGGACAAAAAGCCCGCCCTCAACCCCGACCTGTGGGGCCGCCTGCTGGACCTGTGCGACTATCATACCGTAAATCTCCACTGGGTAAAGGGCCACGCCGAGAACGAGTACAACAACCGCTGCGACCAGCTGGCGGTGGCTGAAAGTCAAAAGTACAAATAAACAAAGGCACAGGACCTACTTGTCCTGTGCCTTTGCTTTTCTTTTCCGGTAGCAGATATCCCGGTTTCCGCAGGTGGCGCACCCGCGGCCACATCCCCGCTTTTTACCGTAGTCGTTGTACAGCAAAATGGCGATGGGGATGCCAATCACCGCCACGGCGAACAGCCCGATGGCGAAAGCTTCCATAACTGCCTCCTTAGTCGAAATAGAACAGCTCCTCGAACTTCTTGTCCAGGGCGATGCACAGCACCAGAGCCAGCTTGGCGGTGGGGTTGAACTGGCCCGTCTCAATGGAGCTGATGGTCTGGCGGGAGACGCCCACCAGCCTGGCCAGCTCCCCCTGGGACAGGGACCGCTCCGCCCGGGCTACCTTTAATCGGTTTTTTAAGACCAGCTGGTCGTCCATGCCCTCACCATCCCTGTGAGAAGTATTTTACCACATAAAACACCAGAATGACAAGAGAGATTATCATAGTGATAAGGTCGGAGGCGTCTCTCCGTTTGGTAAGCCGGTACAGCCGGTTAGCGACGCAGGAGGTCCAGAACATAATCATGACAGGGTCGGAGGAGAGACCGTGGAAATGATTGAAAATCACAATGGCGATGCCCATCAGAAAGACAAGGCACAGGCTGAAGGACTCCCCCTCAATGCGGACAATCCGCTCCATTTCGTCTTGGTTTTGGTTTTCCTTGCGGCTTTTTTCCAAAATTTCATTTTTATCCATGTTACAGTCCTTTCCGTACAATCACAAAAATCGTAAGAACAGGCGGAATCAGGCAAATCAGGCCTGTAATGAGATCGTACTTTCTGCGGTGATAGCGATAGAGCGTCAAATCGTGGGCAGATTTAGAGGTGAACACAGTCAAGGCGAAGGGCCACCAGGTGATAAACGCCTCCCCGGTGATTGCCTCTTGCAGCATCAGCAGCAGGCACAGAAAGCAGTTGACGACACCCACTGCGCGGTAGCCAGCTGTACAGGCTTTCTGCTCCAGGTGCCGGTCCCGCTCGTCCTCCGGCTGATTTTCCCTGCGGCTCTTTTCCAGAATTTCTTTTTTGTCCATTTGAAAACTCCTTTCCGGGATTCGGTCCGGCCGCGGCCTCCCCCGTTGAGGGTATCATAGCACTGCGGGACTATGCTGTCAAGCATACTTGTCAAAAAAATAATGAAACTTGGCAGAACAGAATAAGCTTGCCTTTTCCGGCAAAAGACGGTACAATCATTTGTATCGCCATGGTAGGGGCGGCCTTTGGCCGCCCGCGGGCGCGCACAGCGCGCCCCTACACGCATGAATTAAGGAGGTGAAGCCATGTTCGAGGACCTGTTATATCTGCTTCGGCGGAACGGCCTGAAGGTCTCGCTGACCGAGTGGATGGCTCTGATGGAGGGGCTGCACAAGAATCTCCACAACGCCAGCTTCACCGGCTTCTACCACCTGGCCCGCTGTCTGCTGGTAAAGAGCGAGGCGGACTTCGACGCCTTCGACCGCACCTTCCTGGAGTACTTCAGAGATGTCCCCTTCCAGCAGGAGGTATCCCAGGAGTTATTAGACTGGCTGAATAAACCGGATGTATTATCCGAGTACGCCAACTGGGACGAAATTCAGGCGTTGAAGAATATGGGCTTCTCTGAGGAAGAGATCGAGCGGATGCTCCGGGAGCGGATGGAGGAGCAGAACGAGGAGCACAACGGGGGCAATTACTGGGTGGGCACACACGGCATGTCCATGTTCGGCAACTCGGGCCTGTCCCCCAAGGGCATCCGGGTGGGGGGACAGAGTATGTACCGCCGGGCCTTCCGGGTGGCGGGGGAGCGGAAATTCCGGGACTTCCGCCGGGACAACACCCTGGACACCCGCCAGTTCCAGGTGGCCCTGCGCCACCTGCGGCAGTACTCCGGGCTGGTGGACCTCCCCCCCACCGAGTTCGACGTGGACAGCACCATCAGGGACACGGCGGACAACGGGGGCGTGCTCAAGGTGCGGTACAGGCGGCCCAGGGAGAATACAGTGAAGGTGCTCCTCCTCATGGACTCCGGGGGCTCCATGGACTACTACGCCCAGCTGTGCTCCGCCCTGTTCCAGGCGGTGAGCAAGTCGGGCCACTTCAAGGATTTGAAGGTCTTCTACTTCCACAACTGTCCCTACGGCCGGCTGTACAATTCTCCCACCCTCATGTCCCGGGACAGCATGCCTACCGACTGGGTGCTGTCCAACCTCCCCGGGGACTACAAGCTCATCCTGGTGGGGGACGCCCAGATGGCCCCCTATGAGCTGATGGGCGGGTACTACGGCCGGGGTGAGCGGGCGGGCGGCCCCCAGTGCGGCATGGACTGGCTGCGGCTGCTGAAGGGCCGGTTCCGGCATACGGTCTGGCTCAACCCCAGCCGCCGGCCCGACTGGGGCCCCTACTGGTCCCAGACCTACGACACCATCGCCCAGGAGTTCCCCATGTTCCCCCTCACCGTGGACGGCCTGGAGGAGGGCATGAAAAAGCTGCTGACAAGATAAGGAGGCGCGTCTCTATGGAAAATATCCGAAAGGCGGTTCCGGAGGACATACCCGGGATTGTTGCCATCTATGACCGCATTTTAACCGAGGAGGAGAGCGGACGGGCGGTGGTTGGCTGGATTCGGGGGGTCTACCCCACCCGGCAGACCGCCCTGGACGCCCTGGAGGCGGGGACGCTGTTCGTCCTGGAGCGGGAGGGCGTCATCGCCGCCGCGGCCAAGATCGACCGGAACCAGGTGCCCGAGTACGCTGACGCCCCCTGGCGGTACCCGGACGCGCCCGATGAGCAGGTGATGGTGCTCCACACCCTGGTGGTGGACCCCGCCTTTGCCGGCAGAGGCTGCGGGAGCGAGTTCGTCCGCTTCTACGAGGACTACGCCCTGGCCCAGGGCTGTCCCTACCTCCGGATGGACACCAACGCCAAAAATACCGCCGCCCGGCGGCTGTACGCCCGCCTGGGCTACTGGGAGTCGGGGATCGTCCCGTGCGTCTTCAACGGCATCCCGGACGTGCAGCTGGTGTGCCTGGAGAAATTTCTGGGATAATACAACAAGGCCCTGGAGCATGAAGCTCCAGGGTTTTTCTTATTTTTCTTTTCCGGAGGGGAACAGCTGAAAGATTCTCGCTTCGGTGGGCGGCTGCCCTCCGGCGGCCAGCCAGCCGGCAATAAAGGCCTTCCGCATGAGGCAGAACAGATAGTTTTCCGCCTCATCGTACTCCCGGGTTTCCAGAAATTTCTCAAATGCTTCTTCAAAGGAATTGGAAAACATAATACCGTCCCCCTCCAATAAGGCGATTATAGGCGATAAAAAGCGATAAGTCAAGATAGAGTCGTGTCTGATAGTATTATAGCGATGGGTGAAAATTGATGAAACCATTGAAAACAAAAATCAGCCTGACCATTGACGATCCTATTTTGGAGCGGGTAAAATATTTGGCCGAGCTGGAGGACCGCTCCCTGTCCAGCTATATCAACCTGGTTCTCCGGGAGCATTTAAAGGAGCTGGAGAAGAAAAAAGGCTGAAAGCCGCTAAGATTCCCCTTGACAGAGGGAGAAAACTGGCATACAATAAGCAATCACAAAGCATTGACAGGGAACAGTACCCCGCAGCGGGGCATCAGAGAGAGGGCGGCCGGTGAGAGCCCTCCGAAGCTGTGACGGGAAGGCCCCCTGGAGCGCGGGGAGGAAATGCCCCGCCGGTCCCCGCCGTTACCGGGTCAGAGTGCGTATCAGCCAGATACGAATTCAGGTGGAACCACGGACATTTTTGTTCGCCCTGAGCCGAGAGGCTCAGGGCGTTTTTTGCGCTTTAAGGAGGGAAGCCATTGACGGAAAAACGACTTGAACCGTGGGAGAATGAGAGTCAAAAGCGGGAGTTCGAGGACTACGCTGTGAAATATCGCCCAGAAGAGATGACCATCCTGGTTCTTACGAACCACAACACCTTCGGCGGAGCCAACTACGGCTGGACGGGACTCCGATTGGGCATGCTGCTACTGAACGCCTGGACGGAGGAAGAAAACCCGAAAATCCACCGGGAGGAGTTCTGGCTGAATGCTCTGGCCACCCGGGAGATACTGAATCTGTACACCCAGCGAACCCCTAAAAACTCTATTCTCAAGTGCCAGGTCCGCCCTCTGGCGGATGAAACGAAGACCAGACGCTTTCTGCTGATGGACGCCCCGAAACCGGCCGCCCACCCAAAGCTGGAGGCGATTTTGAAACGGCGGAACAAGCCAGTGGTCCTGAACGCGGAGGGTTTGGGGATATTCACCCTGGACCGGGAGAACGACTGGTTCCAGGGGGAGATAGACTGGCTGGGGCGGCCGGCGCGGCTCACCTTTGACAGGCTTGGACCCAAGAAGTGGGAAGCCGCTCAGGAGACGGCCCGTGCTTTGTTAGCCTCAGCGGCGGAATGGGACCAGCGGGTGCGAGGGTACGCCGCCGCTGAGCTGATGGAACCTGTCTCTCTGATTCAGGAGATGGGCTTGGACGCCATTCAGGTGGATACCAAGGGCGGCTTCGACTTCTGGTTTGAGAGCTGCTCTTCTCTGGGAGGTCACTCCCTCCACGTGGCCGGCACTCTGACCGGCGGGCCCAACTTTGCCGGGATGGAGGGCTGACAACACGCGGCAGACCAAGGCCCGCCCCTGGGCGGGACCTACTGATATTAACAAAGAGGAGTGTAAACAATGAAAAACAGCGAGAAGACCATGGAAAAAATTGTGGCCCTGTGCAAGGGCCGGGGTTTCATCTTCGCCGGCTCGGAAATCTACGGCGGCCTGGCCAACACCTGGGACTACGGCCCTCTGGGGGTAGAGCTGAAAAACAATGTCAAGAAGGCCTGGTGGAAGAAGTTCGTCCAGGAGAACCCCTACAACGTGGGCCTGGACGCCGCCATCCTGATGAACCCCCAGGTGTGGGTGGCCAGCGGCCATGTGGGCGGCTTCTCCGACCCGCTGATGGACTGTAAGGAGTGCCACGAGCGCTTCCGGGCCGACAAGGTGATTGAGGACTGGTGCCAGGAGAATAACTTCGACCTGGGCCACAGCGTGGACGCCATGTCCCAGGCTGAGATGAAGGCCTTCATCGACGAGCACCAGATTGTCTGCCCCACCTGCGGCAAGTTCAACTGGACCGACATCCGTCAGTTCAACCTGATGTTCAAGACCTTCCAGGGGGTCACCGAGGACGCCAAGAACACCGTCTACCTCCGGCCCGAGACCGCCCAGGGCATCTTTACCAACTTCGTCAACGTCCAGCGGTCCACCCGCCGGAAGCTGCCCTTCGGCGTGTGCCAGATCGGCAAGTCCTTCCGCAACGAGATCACCCCGGGCAACTTCATCTTCCGCACCCGGGAGTTTGAGCAGATGGAGCTGGAGTTCTTCTGCCAGCCGGGCACGGAGCTGGAGTGGTTCAAGTACTGGAAGGACTTCTGCCACCAGTGGCTGCTCAATCTGGGCATCAAGGATGAGAACCTGCGGCTCCGGGACCACGACCCCGAGGAGCTGAGCCACTACTCCAACGCCACCACCGACTTCGAGTTCGCTTTCCCCTTCACCGACTGGGGCGAGCTGTGGGGGGTGGCCAGCCGGACCAGCTTCGACCTCACCGCCCACCAGAACACCTCTGGCAAGGACCTGACCTACTTCGACCAGGAGAAGAATGAGCACTATATCCCCTACGTCATCGAGCCCTCCCTGGGCGTGGAGCGGATGCTGCTGGCCTTCCTGTGCAACGCCTATGACGAGGAGGTGGTGGACGCGGAGAAGAACGACGTGCGCACCGTCCTCCACCTCCACCCCGCCCTGGCCCCCTTCAAGTGCGCCGTGCTGCCCCTGTCCAAGAAGCTGGGGGATAAAGCCCGGGAGATCCAGATGGAGCTGTCCAAGTACTTCATGGTGGACTACGACGACGCCGGCTCCATCGGCAAGCGCTACCGCCGCCAGGACGAGGTGGGCACCCCCTACTGCGTCACCGTGGACTTCCAGACCGTGGGCTCCGACACCGAGGAGGCCGACCACGCCGTCACCATCCGGGACCGGGACACCATGGACCAGGTCCGGGTGCCTATCAGTGAGCTGAAGGCCTGGCTGGAGGAGAAGCTGGCCTATTGACGAAACAGCCTCCTCCCTTTTAGGGGGGAGCCGATTCCCACGGGGAGAAAATTTTGGATCATAAAGCCCGCCGGCGTCGCCGGCGGGCTTTAACATTATCTCAGGTAATTCAGCGGATTTACCGCGGTGCCACGGACGCGGACCTCGAAGTGACAGTGGACGCCAGTGGAGCGGCCGGTGGAGCCGGCCTTGGCGATGGTCTGCCCCTGATAGACCTTCGTTCCGGCGGAGACCACCAGACTGGAGTTGTGGGCGTAGTAGGTTTCCACACCGTTGTCGTGGCGGATGATGACCAGGTTACCATAGCTGCCCTTGTGGCCGGCAAAGGTGACGGTGCCGCCGTCAGCGGCGTGAACGGCCTCGCCGTAGCTGGCGTGGATATCCAGGCCGGAGTGGTAGCTGTAGCTGCCGAAGATCTTCCGCCCGCCGAAGTAGGAGTTGATCCGGTGGCTGCTGACGGGCCAGATATAGGTGCCCTTGGAGGCGGTCTTGGGCTTCTCCTTGGTGCCCACGGCCTTCACGGTGGTGGTGGGCTCCCGGAGGGTGGTGGTCTCAGTGACGGTGCGGTCCCGCTCGTAGCCGTTGATATAGACCACGTCGGCCTGGACCTGGGCCTCCCCCTCCTCCCCCTGGGTGAGGATCTTGGAGTCGCCCTTGTACATCTTGTCGTCCTTGACCTCCTCCACCGGGCAGGGGATGGCCTCGGTGTAGGTCACGTGCTCGGTGGTCTGGACGGACAGGGCGGGGACAATCTCCTTCACGTTGAGCACATCCCCCACCATCAGGCGGTTCAGGCTGGCCTGGGGGTTGAGGGCCATCAGATCGCTGAGGGACATGTCGTTGCGGTAGGCGATGCCGTTGTAGGTGTCCCCCTTGACCACGGTGTAGGTGGTCTCGCCGGTGGTGTTGGCCTTCAGGGCCTCCTCAATCTGGCCCACGCTCATCAGGTTGTCCACCGCGTAGACGGGGGTGATGGAGACGTCCTCCACAAACTCCGCGGAGGTGGTGGCCTCGGTGACAAACTCGGCCTTGATGCCGTCCAGCATGGTGTTGAGGGCGCCCTCGTCCTTGACTACACCCACCACCTGACCGCCCAGCATGACCTGATAGGCCCTCAGCTGGTCGCTGAGCTCGTTGAGCTGGCTGTAGAAGTAGTTGCTGATGTCCTGCTCCCGGCTCAGGTCGCTCTTCAGAGTGAGGGTAAAGTTGTAATCAATGGTGTTGTGCACCTGGTAGTCGTAGCCCAGCAGCTGGGTGCCCCGGTTTTCCACCGTCTGGATGGCGTGGTCCACCACGCTCTGGTCGGCCACCACGCCCACCTCCTGGCCGTCTATAATCACGGCGTAGCTGGTGGAGTACAGGGTGGTGAGGGTGAGGGCGGTGCCCAGCGCCCCGGCCACCAGCAGGAAGGAGACCGGTCCCACCGCCAGGGTGCCGGCGGCGGCGCCGTGGAACAGGTGGGCCCAGCGGCGGAAGTGGATGCGGGCCCACTCCCGCATACCCTTGAGATAGAGCTTAAATTCGTCCTGCCAGTTCGGAGCGGCGACGGCCTGGGCCGGCTGGGGCTGCTCCGGAGGGCGGGGCTTCTGTGGCCTGGGGATGCGCCCTGTGTCCTGGCCCGCGATGGGCAGACGGGCGGTCCAGCTCTGGTCCTGAGTTTGGTTCATGGAAATCACCTCTCGTTCCGAGGGAAAAATGACAATTGTGAAATAAGAGTTACAAAACGGTAACAATAATATACATGCTTTCCCGCCTCCCGTCAACCCCCTTTTTTCCGCCGAAACAAAAAATTTACAAAAAAATGCACAAAAATAGAACGCCGCAGGAGAATTTGCGGCGTTCTTCGCTAAAATAGTATATGGTGCGTGAAATGGCCCAAGATGTTGTGGTTACAGCAGCATCCGCAGAAGAAAGGCGGCCGTCATAAGAATAACAGCCAGACTGGCACAGACATCCAGCCTCCAGGCCTGGCGCTCCTGGCGGGCGCGGCGGCGCTCCTCCGGAGAGAGGGTGAGCACCACCGGACGGAAGGCGGGCTCCTCCGGCTCCTCAGGCGGGCCGAGGGGCTCAGGCTGGCGGGCAAGGCTGTCGTGCTGAGGCGAGCCGCCCTCCCAGGCCAGGGCCTGCCTGCGGCGGAGCTCGTCCAGATCAATGATGTTGCCGGTGTGCTGGATGAAGCTGGAAGTTTTATAATATTTGGTCTGCATCTGTCATTCCCCCACGCGATTCATTGAGGCTAGTATGGACCAAAGACTGTCCCAAAAACCGGACTTTTTTGAAACAAAACATTTGTTCTAAGCCGAATATACAACATTCGTTCGAGATTGTCAAGAGAAAATCGAAAATTTGTTTGAATTTCCTCATCTGCCCCCTGGGGGGGCACCTCCCTACCCTCTCTGGCCTTCGGCCATCTCCCCCTGACAGGGGGAGGCGGCCCCTAAAGGGGAAGGCAAAAGACATGCGCCCCCAAAGCCTTCCCCTTCAGGGGAAGGTGGCATCGCCGAAGGCGATGACGGATGAGGTCCTACATATAATATACAGACGAAGAAGGGGAAAAAAGGTTCCCTTTGTACGGGTTTTTTTTCGGCCTGTGTTGCTTTTTTTGGGAAATAGGGGTATAATACCGTGTCTTATCAGGAAAACACAGATTTGAGGTGCAGTTTTCATGCAGAATCAAAAATTAAGAAATATCGCCATCATCGCCCACGTGGACCACGGCAAGACCACTCTGGTGGACGAGATGCTCAAGCAGTCCGGCGTCTACCGGGAGAACCAGGCCGTGGTGGAGCGGGTTATGGACTCCAACGACCTGGAGCGGGAGCGGGGCATCACCATCACCGCCAAGAACACCGCCGTGCAGTACGGCGACGTGAAGATCAACATTGTGGACACCCCGGGCCACGCCGACTTCGGCGGCGAGGTGGAGCGCATTCTGAAGATGGTCAACGGGGTCATCCTGCTGGTGGACGCCGCCGAGGGCCCCATGCCCCAGACCCGGTTTGTATTGTCGAAGGCCCTGGAGCTGGGTCACAAGGTGATCGTGGTGGTGAACAAGATCGACCGCCCCGACCAGCGGGTGTACGAGGTCATCGACGAGTGCCTGGAGCTGCTGCTGGACCTGGACGCCACCGACGAGCAGCTGGACTCCCCCATGCTCTTCTGCTCCGGCCGCCAGGGCACCGCCTCCGTCCAGCCCGATGTGGCGGGCAGCGACTTGAAGCCCCTCTTCGACACCATCATCGACTATATCCCCGCCCCCGAGGTGGACCTGGACGCCCCCTTCCAGATGCTGGTGTCCTCCATCGACTACAACGAGTTTGTGGGCCGCATCGCCATCGGCCGCATCGAGCGGGGCAGCGTGAAGCAGAACCAGGAGATCGCGGTGTGCAACTACCACGACCCCGACGCCCCCGCCAAGAAGGCCAAGGCCACCGCCCTGTATGAGTTCGACGGCCTGGCCAAGGTCCCCGTCCAGGAGGCGGAGGCGGGCAATATCATTGCCATGAGCGGCATCGGCGATATCACCATCGGCGACACCATCTGCGCCCCGGAGGCGGTGGAGCCCATTGAGTTTGTCAAAATTTCCGCCCCCACCATTGAGATGACCTTCTCGGTGAACGACTCCCCCTTTGCCGGCCGGGAGGGCAAGTTTGTCACCAGCCGCCAGCTCCGGGACCGGCTGTTCCGGGAGACGCTGAAGGACGTGTCTCTGAAGGTGTCTGAGGTGGAGGGCTCCACCGACTCCTTCAACGTGGCCGGCCGGGGTGAGATGTCACTGTCCATCCTCATTGAGACCATGCGCCGGGAAGGTTACGAGCTCCAGGTGTCTCCCCCCCGGGTGCTCTACAAGGAGATCGACGGGGTGAAGTGCGAGCCCGTTGAGCGGGTGGTGGTGGACGTGCCCACCGACTTTGTGGGGGCGGTGATGGAGAAGCTGGGCTCCCGCAAGGGGGAATTTGTCACCATGAACCCGGTGGGAAACCGGACCAAGCTGGAGTTCCTGGTGCCCTCCCGGGGCCTGTTCGGCTACCGCAGCGAGTTCCTCACGGATACTAAGGGCGAAGGCATTATGGCCTCCGTCTTCGACAGCTACGCCCCCGTGAAGGGGGAGATCAGCCGCCGGGCCACCGGCTCCCTGGTGGCCTTTGAGACGGGCGAGGCCGTCACCTACGGCCTGTTCAACGCCCAGGAGCGGGGCGCCCTGTTCATCGGCGCCGGCACCCCCGTCTACGGCGGCATGATCGTGGGCGAGTGCCCCAAGCAGGAGGACATCTCCGTCAACGTGTGCAAGAAGAAGCAGCTGACCAACATGCGGGCCTCCGGCTCCGACGAGGCCCTGCGCCTGGTCACCCCCCGCACCCTCTCCCTGGAGCAGTGCCTGGAGTTTTTGGCCGACGACGAGCTGCTGGAGTGCACCCCGGAGAATCTCCGTCTCCGCAAGCGCCTCCTGGACCACAGCGCCCGGATGCGGGAGGCCTCCAAGAAAAAGGGATAAGGATTTTGCGGCCCTCCGAGTCTTCGGAGGGCCGTTTTGCCGTCCTTGACTGGAACAGAATATTTGATATATAATAATAAATACCAAGTAGCGGAAGGAAGGCGGTTATTATGCCTGAAATATCCATGTTTGCCGGTATCCGTATTACGATGTACTATTCGGACCACAATCCGCCCCACTTTCATGCGGAATACGCCAGGTATAAAGCGCTGGTTGATATACAGAATGGATTTGTAATTAAGGGCGCTTTGCCCTCACGGCAATTGAAATTTGTGTTGGCCTGGGGCGAAATGCACCGGGATGAATTGATGCAAAACTGGGAACTGGCAAAGGATGCCCGGCCGCTGAACAAAATCCCGCCTTTGATGTAAGAATGGAGGAGCTATGTTTTTTATGCCCGCTGTTTTACAGGCCGTCCCTGGTGATGATTTTACAGTTTACGCATACTGCAACGACGGAGCGGTCCGGCTGGTAGATATCAAGCCGCTGATTGCTTTGGGGGGCGTGTTTGCGCCGCTGGCCGACTTGGACTTTTTCCAAGACAGGTTGACTATTTTAAATGACACTGTGGCGTGGGACATCACTGGCGACAGGGACCCAACAGCCTGTGTTGATCTGGACGCAGACCGGATTTTTGCAGAAGCACCTGTTGTTGCCGACCCTCTGGAGGATAAAAGAGTCAGTTAGGAGGACCCTATGGAGCTGTTGACCGTCCACTGCCCTGGAATTGAAAATGGAAAATTCCTCCTGGACCATACCGGCCGGGGACAGGATGTGTCCCCGGAGCTGATTCTGGAGGGGCTGTCCCCTGAGGCTAAAACCCTGGCTGTCACTTTGGAGGACATGAGCCACCCCATCAAGGGCTTTACCCACTGGGTGATCTGGAACCTGCCCGTCTCGGACCGGATTCCAGAGGCCATCCCGGCGGGAAAATGCGTCCTGAACGGTGCGGTCCAGGGGGCGGCCTACGGCCTCCACCGCTACGCCGGGCCCAAGCCGCCCAAAGGGAGGACCCACACCTACCGCTTTACCGTCTACGCCCTGGACTGCGCCCTGGACCTGGGCAGCGGCGCGCGAAAGAAGGCATTCCTCCGGGCGGCGGAGGGACATGTCCTCCAGCAGAGCAGTGTTTCTGGAGCGTTTGAGTAACGGACTCAAATAGAGCATTAAAGTAAGGAGGCGCCCTATGTTGCAGCCCAAGTTGATCTCTGTAGAACCAATTGAGCAGTTCAAACTCCTGCTCAAATATGAGACAGGTGAAACCAAGCTGTTTGACGTTATCCCCTACATAAGGGGATCATGGTTTGGAGAACTAAAGGAATCAGCTTATTTTCGTACGGTCCATCTCTTGCCGGGAGGAATTGGCATTGAGTGGAGTAATGGTCAAGATATTGCCCCGCATGAGCTGTATGAGAACAGCATACCGCAGTAGAGGAAGACATATCCCCACCCCGTATCACTTCGGGGTGGGGACGTTTTGTCTCAGCTCCAGGGCGCCAGCTCAAACCGCACGAAGTACCCCTGGGGGTGGCGGCAGACGGGGCAGTGGGCGGGGGCGGCGGTGGCCTCCAGTGTAAAGCCGCAGTGCAGACACATCCACTGTACCTCCACCTCGGAGAAAAACAGCTGGTCCTGCTCCATCAGGTCGGCGAACTTGCCGAAGCGGTCCCCGTGGGTCTTCTCCACCCGGGCGATATTCTCAAACAGCTTGCCTACCAGGGGGAAGCCCTCGCTCATGGCCGTCTTGGCGAAGTGGTCGTAGTCGTGCTCCCACTCCTGATACTCGTTGTGCTGGGCGGCCCGGAGGTAGTCCAGCACCCCGGAGTAGATGTCCACCGGATAGGTGCCGTCCACCTTGATTGTCTGGCCGGCGCAGTCCTCCAGGCAGGAGTAGAACTGCCTGGCGTGGACCTGCTCCTGCTCCGCTGTAAACAGGAATACCCCCTGAATCACGGCCAGCCCCGCCTTGTTGGCCACCCCGGCGGCGATGGTGTAGCGGTTTCTGGCCTGGCTCTCCCCGGCGAAGGCCCGCATGAGATTTTCCCGGGTCTGGCTGTGAAGAAAGGCGTCGGTTTTGTCGGACATAATGGACCCTCCTGTCAATCATCGGATGGGTCCATTATGCCCTGGAAAACGGGGATTATTCTACACTAACGGGAATTTTGTTGTCACCGTACTGCACATAGTCCACCTGGGTCAGGTCCAGGGGCTGGTCAAAGGGGATGTAATTCCGGAAAACGCCTATAGGCTCGCCGGTGATGGGCAGGGTGACAGGCTGGGACTGAATATACTGCTGCATCGCATCATAGTCCTGAGCCTCAGAGAAGAACACAGTACCATCCTTCAAAACGATCTTAATATCTCCAAAAGCGGGGCCGATATGGTCATTGACAGGCAGGGAGCAGTCAACGCGGTAGGTCAGACTCAGGGGAGACAGGGACATGGACTGGATGGTGTTGGTGTAATCCAGCAGCTCGTCGTGCCAGGTGAGTCCCCCGGCATCCAAGTCGATGGTCCGGGATTGGAAGCTGAGGCCAAAGTCAAAGACAAAGTCTCCAGTAAAGATGGGGGTGTATTCCTTGTCGGGCACCTGAATCCACAGACCGGAAATAGTGAGGGTTTTTGCCCTGCCGTCGTTAAACTGAAGGTCGGTCTCCCCCTCCAAGGTGCAGAAACACAGGACAAACTCCTTGCAGTTGTCGGTGGGGTCATTGTCGGTAAGGTCGGTTTTTACCTGATTGTAGCTGAACTCTGTGTAAGCGCCCTCCGGGGATTCCAGAGTGGCAGGGAGCTGATAATAGCCCTGGGTGTCGCCGTCCAGGTCGGGCAAAGTGGTTCCTGCCGGGGCGTCTACCCGCAAGCGGATATAGTAGACGTTTTCGTCCGCGATCACAGCCAGCGGGGTAATGGTGGCGCCGTTTTGGGTGACGGCGGCGGGGAGCTGGGCGGTGGCCTCACCGGCGGCATGTCCAAGCCGGTCAATGGTGTCCAGCTGGCCCTGGGAGAGGGGATTCCCCTCTGTGGCGAAGAAGTCCTGGAACAGTTCACCGGCTCCGAACGCCCGGCCCGCCGCCAGGGCGGAGACGGACAGCGCCGCAACCACCGCAGCCGCGATGAGCAGCTGGGCAGGCTTGAACCGCTTGGCAGTCCGGTTGGGTTTAAGGTCCTTTGATTTTGTTTGATTGACGTTGTTCATTGTGATCTCCTTAATCCGCGACGGGGAATAGGGGGTCCTCCCGTCTAACTCCAGGTTTTCCGCTGGATACCGGTCCAGCAGATCGGAAATGTTACACTTCACGGAGATAGCCCTCCCTCGTCAGTATTTGTTTCAGCTTCATCCGGCCCCGCCGGAGCCTGGTCTTGATAGTGGATTCATTGATGTGCATACAGCGGGCAATCTCCTGCACCGTCTGGGCGTAGTAGTAGTGGCGCAGGAAGATCTCCCGGTCCGGTCCCGGCAGGGCGTCCACCGCCCGGCGGACCAGCCGCCGCTCCTCCGCCCGCTCGTACTCCCCGGGCGGGTCGTCGGGGCCGGGGAGCTCCAGGGCGTCCTCCTCCAGGGGCAGGGTCTGGCCAATCTGCCGCAGCCGGTTTTTGGCCTTGTTCCGGGCCACCGCCCCCAGCCACGCCTTCACCGCCCCCGGCCGCAGAGCCTCGGGCCGGCCCCAGGCGGCCAGGAACACGTCGGAGACAATCTCCTCCCCGTCCTCAACGGGCATGGCGTTTCGCAGGATATTCCACACCACCGCCGAGACATAGGGAATGTAGCGGTCCATCAGCGCCTCCAGCCCGGCGGGGTTGCCGGCGCGTATTTTTTCGATCATTGCTTCTTCCCGCATACGGAACACCTCTGAACTGATTTGAAAGCCGCTTTCACCTATCATATCACAGGCGGGCTCCCATTGGTTTCAGCACATCTCCAAGAAAATTACGCTTTGCCTTGCAATTTTCCCCAAGTCGAGTATAATAGGGTCAACAAGGGGTGTCTTGTCACCCCGACAAAGGAGGCTTTCTTGATGAAAGCGAAGACAAATCTGACCATGCTGTGCGACTTCTACGAGCTGACCATGGCCAATGGCTACTTTCAGACCGGCTTGCAGGACCGCATCTGCTACTTCGACGTGTTCTACCGCTCCGTCCCGGACAAGGGGGGCTTTGCCATTGCGGCGGGCCTGGCCCAGGTGGTGGAGTACATCCAGGAGCTGCGCTTTGACCAGGAGGACGTCGACTACCTGCGCACCAAGGGCTGCTTCAGCGAGGAGTTTCTGGCCTTTTTGCAGGACTTCAAGTTCACCGGCGACATCTGGGCCGTCCCCGAGGGGACCCCGGTCTTCCCCAACGAGCCCATCCTCACCGTCCGGGCCCCGGCCATCCAGGCCCAGTTTGTGGAGACCTTTATCCTGCTCACCCTGAACCACCAGAGTTTGATCGCCACCAAGTCCAACCGCATCGTCCGGGCCGCCGAGGGCCGGCCGGTGGCGGAGTTCGGCTCCCGCCGGGCCCAGGGGGCGGACGGCGCCCTGCTGGGGGCCCGGGCCAGCTACATCGCCGGCTGCGCCGCCACCGCCTGCACCATGGCCGACCAGCGGTACGGCTCCCCCGCCACGGGGACCATGGCCCACTCCTGGGTGCAGATGTTCCCCGACGAGTACACCGCCTTCAAGACCTACTGCCAGCTCTACCCCAACAACGCCACCCTGCTGGTGGACACCTACAACGTCCTCAAGTCCGGCGTGCCCAACGCCATCAAGGCCTTTCGCGAGGTGCTGGTGCCCATGGGCATCACCAAGTGCGGCATCCGGCTGGACTCCGGCGATTTGACCTACCTGTCCCAGAAGGCCCGGGAGATGCTGGACGAGGCGGGGTTCCCCGAGTGCAAGATCGTGGCCTCCAACGCCCTGGACGAGTATATCATCCGGGACCTGGTGCGCCAGGGGGCGAGGATAGACTCCTTCGGCGTGGGCGAGCGGCTGATTACCTCCCGCAGCGAGCCGGTGTTCGGCGGGGTGTATAAGCTGGCCGCCATCGAGGGGGACGATGGCACCATCATCCCCAAGATCAAGATCAGCGAGAACGCAGCCAAAATCACTACCCCCCACTTTAAGAAAATTTACCGCATCTTCTCCAAGGACACCGGCAAGGCGGAGGCCGATCTCATCTGCCTCCACGACGAGGAGTTTGACTTCTCCCGGCCCCTGGAGCTCTTCGACCCGGACGCCACCTGGAAGCGGAAGGTGTACACCGACATCGAGGCCCGGGAGCTGATGGTGCCCATCTTCCAGGGGGGCGAGCTGGTGTATCAGGTGCCCGACCTCCAGGCCAGCCGGGCCTACTGCCAGCGGCAGGTGGATGCCCTGTGGGACGAGGTGAAGCGGTTCGAGAACCCCCACAACTACTATGTGGACCTGTCTCAGAAGCTGTGGAATATCAAGCAGTCCCTGTTGAACAGCCACGACGTCAAGTAAATTTTTCTTGCGTGATTTCTCTGATTATATAAAAAACTCTGGAGAGACGTTTCCTCTCCAGAGTTTTTTTGATCGAAAAATTGGACAAAAAGCATTGACATTTGGGCATACATAATATATCATATTTGTATGCCCATAAGTGAGGTGAGAGGGGTGTCCCCACGGACAGGAAGGCCGCTAAAAGGCAAAGAGGCCCGAACAGAGAAGATCAATCTTCGCATTTCTAAAAATGAACTGCAAAGAATTCAAACCTGCGCCGGTCAAATGGGAATATCCAGAACTGACGCAATTATGGAAGGGATCAATTTGCTGGAGGCAGAGCTGGACAAAAAATAGGGTGTTGGCCGCCCTGATAAGCCAAACCAACACCCGCTATAACCACGCCAAAAGGAGTGGTAAATCTCACTATACCATTCTTCTTGGCGAAAATCAAGGAGGAAATATGATAAAGAAAGAGATTTTATTGGATTTGGAAGAACCCTTGGACCGTCTGTCCTGCGGCGTGAATGCAATGGGATTGATGGTGCTTGGACTGGCCCAGGCACATGAGCCCTATGCAAATGGGCTCCATGCGGTCTGGGATTATCTTCGGGAAGCTGAATTAGACGTTCAAAAAGTCCTGGCGAAATTGTGGAATAGTTTGAGAGTTGTGCAAAACAGGAAAAGCCCCGTCCAAACGGACGGGGCAGCTTGATTAAAATCAGATCAGGCTGAGCACCAGGGTGATGATAATCCAGAGGATGGCCACCCACTTGGTCCACCGGGCCAGCTTGGCGTCCAGGCTCTTGGCCTTGTTCTTGGACAGGAAGGTGTCGGCGCCGCCGGCGATGGCCCCGGACAGGCCGGCGCTCTTGCCGGACTGGAGCATAACCACGGCGATGACGGCCAGGCCGCACAGGACCTGGATAATGGTGAGGACTAAGCTGAGAGTGTTCATGTTTTTCGTTCCTTTCAAGGCCCTGGGGCCGAAAATTTACTGAGGGAAAAACCCGGAAGTACAAAACAGCATACCACAGTCCCGGTCGGATTGCAAGAGGTTTCCATAAAAATTCAGGAATTTTCCGCCCGGACGTAGTAGGTGGCCCCGTTTTGGCACACCTCGGTCAGCCGGCCGCTGTCCACCAGGTACTCGATGAAGAAGCGGACGTTGCGCTCGAAGCGCAGGGAGCGGCGGGGCTTGTGGGTGAACAGCTTGTAGAGGACGCAGGAGGCCTCGTCGATCTGGCTGGCGGTCATGGGCCGGTCCACCAGGGAGAGAATCTCCTCCGCCCGGCGGCGGACCAGGGCCTGGTTGGCGTCGATGAGGGGGCCGATCTCCCCGGGGCCGCATACCCCCCGGTGGGCCATGATATAGGCGTCACAGCCCAGCCCCCGCAGCTTCTCCCGGCTGTCCAGCGCCATGCCCTGGCTCAGGTTGTAGGGCAGCTTGGCGGTGAGCAGCTCGGCGCTGAGCAGGGCGTCGGCGGTGTAGCACACGTTGTCCGGGGTGACGGCGCAGATGTGCCCGGCGGAGTGGCCCGGGGTGTGGACGATGGAAAACTCCGCCCCGCAGAAGGAGAAGGGGCCGTCTGACGCTGGAATGATGAGGTCCGGCCGGTGGATCATGCAGGAGGACTCCCGCTCCACCGTCCCCGGCGAGAGGGTGAGGAAGTAGCATTTCAGCGTCAGCAGAGAGGCGCACATCCCCGCCTCGGGATAGGTGAGGGCGATTTTTGTGCCGTATTTCTCCTGAAGATAGCCGTTGTTGGCGCAGTGGTCCACGTGGGCGTGGGAGCACAGCACCCCCGCGGGGGTGAGCCCCGCCTCCCGCAGGGTGCTCTCCAGCTCCTCCCGCTCCTGGAGCAGGCCGGTGTCCAGCAGAACGCACCGCCCGCCGTCCAGCCTGTACAGCGGGATGAGCTGGTTGGCCTCGATGACCCAGGTGTTTCCTTTGACCAGCGATAATTTCATAAAATTCCTCCCGGGAACGTTGTGTAGGGGCGCATAGTATGCGCCCGCCGTTCTTTGCCCAATCATACGGGCGGATAATATCCGCCCCTACAGGTCTCTCTGCTTCAGATACACCATTAACACCGCCACGTCCGCCGGGGACACCCCGGACACCCGGCCGGCCTGGCCCAGGTTTTTGGGACGGATGGCGGCCAGCTTTTGCCGGGCCTCCAGCCGCAGGCCGGCGATGGACAAATAGTCGATGTCCGGGGGCATGGGCCGCTCCTCCAGACGCTTGACCTCCTCCACCTGACGCAGCTGGCGGTCGATATATCCGGCGTATTTGATGGCGATCTCCGCCTCGCCGGTGACGGCGGGGGGCAGGTCAGGCCGGTCCGGGTCGAAGGGGGCCAGGTCGGCGTAGGCCAGCCGGGGCCGGCGGAGCAGGTCGGCCAGCCGGGCCCCGTCCTTCACGGGGGGCTCCCCCCGCTCCTCCAGCAGGGCGGCCAGCTCCGGGGTGGGGGGCGTACCGGTGTGCTCCAGGCGGCGGACCTCCCGGTCCACGGCGGCGTACTTCTCCTGGACCTTCTCATATTGTTCCCGGCTGACAAGCCCCAATTCATAGCCGATGGGGGTGAGCCGCCGGTCGGCGTTGTCCTGGCGGTGGAGGAGGCGGTACTCAGTGCGGGAGGTCATCATGCGGTAGGGCTCGTTGGTGCCCTTGGTGACCAGGTCGTCGATGAGCACCCCGATGTACCCCTGGTCCCGGCGGAGAATCAAGGGCGGCTTTCCCTGTATCTTCAAAGCGGCGTTCACCCCGGCCACAAAGCCCTGGACGGCGGCCTCCTCATAGCCGGAGGAGCCGTTGAACTGCCCCGCCCCGTACAGGCCGGGGACGGCCTTGGTCTCCAGGGTGGCCTCCAGTCCGGTGGGATCCACGCAGTCATACTCAATGGCGTAGGCGCACCGGGTCATCTCGGCCTGCTCCAGGCCGGGGATGGTGTGGAGCATCTGGATCTGCACCTCCTCAGGCAGGGAGGAGGAGAAGCCCTGGATATACAGCTCCTCGGTGTCCAGCCCCATGGGCTCGATGAACAGCTGGTGGCGCTCCTTGTCGGGGAAACGCTCCACCTTGGTCTCGATGGAGGGGCAGTAGCGCGGGCCCACCCCCTCGATGGTGCCGTCGTAGAGGGGGGAACGGTCCAGGTTGGCCCGGATGACCCTGTGAGTCTCCTCGTTGGTATAGGTCAGCCAGCACACCGCCCGGTTTTCCGGAGGGCGCTCCGTCTGAAAGGAGAAGGCCAGGCCGTCTCCGTCCCCTTCCTGGAGCTCCATTTTGGAAAAATCCACGCTGCGGGCGTTGACCCGAGGGGGCGTGCCCGTCTTGAACCGGCGGATGGTCAGCCCCAGCCGCTTCAGGCTGTCCGTCAGGGGCAGGGCGGCGGACAGGCCGTCGGGGCCGGAGTCCCGGACCACCTCCCCCACCACAATCCGGCCCCCCAGGTGGGTGCCGGTGGCCACCACTGCGGCCTTGACTTCATACACCGCCCCGGTGTGGGTGATCACCCCGGACACCGCCCCGTCTTCGGTGAGGATGTCCACCGCCTCCGCCTGCTTCACCCACAGATTTTCCTGTTTCTCCAGGGTGTGCTTCATCACCTTCTGATACTCCCGGCGGTCGGCCTGGGCCCGGAGGGACCAGACGGCGGGGCCCTTGCTCCGGTTGAGCAGCCGGTACTGGATGCAGGCCTTGTCGGCGGCCCTGGCCATCTCGCCCCCCAGGGCGTCCAGCTCCCGGACCAGGTGGCCCTTCCCCGTGCCCCCAATGGCCGGGTTGCAGGGCATATTTCCAATTGCATCCATGTTTACCGTGAAACACAGGGTCCTCATCCCCATCCGGGCGGCGGCCAGGGCGGCCTCGATGCCCGCGTGGCCCGCCCCGATGACGGCGATATCAAATTGTCCAGCTTGATAGGTCCTCACGCGAATTCCACACTCCAGTCAGGGGGAAGGTTGTTCCGCATCCCAAAGCTCTCCAGAATGAATTTCCCATCCTCCTGCCGAAATACGACGTCAAAGGTTGTGTTTTCGATCATGCCACAGTATTCCAGGATGAGGCAGGGCTTATCCACATAGACCAGATTCAGGGAGTAGGGGAAGCGGCCGCCGCCCCTCTCACGCTCCCGGTCATATCGCTGGACCAGGTCGTCCAGCCGGCAGATGTTTTTTGCCACAAAGGCGATGAAGGGCCGCAGGGCGTCGAAGTTCCCCTCCTGGCCCTCCAGGTCCACCGCGATGTCGTAGTCCTCCTCGGCGGAGATGTAGACCAGTGCGTGCTGGTCCAGCTCCAGCTTGTCTGGGTCGGTGATGAACTTGCCCAGGCCGCCATAGCGGCCGGGCCTGTCCTCGTTTTTGTGGTCCCACATAGCGGGTCCCCCCTTGCTTTGTCATTGGGTATGATTATAAGCGATTTTATGAAGAAATTCAAGGCGGCGGCTTGCGGAAACTTGGAAAGTCGGGTAAAATTACCGAGACGGGTATTATCCGCACCTGCACAAAGGAGGCCGCCGGCATGAAAAAATATGAGTACAAAATGGTTGAGGTTCAAGTGAAGCTTGGCTTTGATTGGAAGAAAAAGATCCGGGAAGCGGAAGCCCGGTGGAACGAGCTGGGCCAGGAGGGCTGGCAGTTCTGTATGCACGGCGACGGTGTGATCGTGTTTATGCGGGAAATCGAAGCATGAACCACGAGTATTTTATGGCCGAGGCCCTGCGCCTGGCCCGGGAGGCCATCGCCGACGGCGACGTGCCGGTGGGGTGCGTCATTGTGAAGGACGGTCAGATCATCGGCCGGGGGCGGAACCGCCGGGAGGCGGACGGTGACGCCACCGCCCACGCGGAGGTGGAGGCCATCCGGGAGGCCTGCGCTTATCTGGGCAGCTGGCGGCTCCAGGGCTGTACCCTCTACGTCACCCTGGAGCCATGCCCCATGTGCGCCGGGGCCATCATCAACGCCCGGATTTCGGAGGTCCACTACGGCGCGAAGGAGGAGAAATCCGGGTGCTGCGGTTCGGTGCTCAACCTCTTCGAGGAGCGGTTCAACCACCGCCCCCGCATCTACCAGGGGCCGCTGGAGCGGGAGTGCGAGGGGATGCTCCAAACGTTTTTTCAAAGTTTGCGATGATATTTAAAGCTTTTGTAACAACTGGCGAGAACTTTTGTAAAATCTTTTGTCTATACTCATACTCGCAAGGCAAGAACATCTTTTCATTCTATCCTCCATTTTTGGGAAGGCTGACGGGTCGCTCCGTTGGCCTTTCTCTCTTTCCGGGGAAATCAGTATGTATAAAAATGCCAAAAAACTCCCGGGCTGTAAAAAGATTTTTAGAGGATTTAATCCTTTTGTAACAAATGACGTTGGATTTGTTAATAAGTTTGCTGTAATATAAAATCTGCAAGAGACAGTTCGTTTCATTTTAATCCTCTTTTCAACGGGAAGCCCCGGATACCTTGGAGCAGGTATCCGGGGTTTTTCGGCTTTGACAAATCTTTCGTCCCCCGCAGGGGAAGGCTTGCCGCCTGCGGGCGGGATAAAAAACCGGCCCGGGAAATCCCGGGCCGGTTGGCGTATCTGATTAGCTCAGCACTTCTCGAAGATGGTGGCGACGCCCATGCCGCCGCCGATGCACAGGGTGGCCAGGCCCTTCTTGGCCTCGTCCCGCTTGAGCATCTCGTGGAGCAGGGTGACGATGATCCGCGCGCCGGAGGCACCCACGGGGTGGCCCAGGGCGATGGCGCCGCCGTTGACATTGACCTTGCTCATGTCGAAGCCCAGCTCACGGGCCACGGCGATGGACTGGGCGGCAAAGGCCTCGTTGGCCTCGATCAAGTCGAAGTCCTCGATCTTCAGGCCGGCCTTGGCCATGGCCTGGCGGGAGGCGGGCACGGGGCCCACGCCCATGATCTTGGGATCCACGCCGCCCTGGCCCCAGCTGACCAGCTTGGCCATGGGCTTCAGGCCGTACTTCTCCACGGCCTCCTTGGAGGCCAGCACGATGGCGGCGGCGCCGTCGTTGATGCCGGAGGCCTGGCCGGCGGTCACCCGCTGGACGTGCTTCCTGGCGTCGGCCTCGTGGATCTGGGTGGGCTCGAAGGTGTGGACGATCTCGTCCTCTACCCCCTCGGGGCCGACGGGGAAGGCGCCGCGGAGCTTGGCCAGCTTGTCCATGGGGGACAGGCGGGGGAACTCGTCCTTCTTGAACTCCACCATTTCCTTCTTGACCTTGATCATCACAGGGACGATCTCGTCGTCGAACTTGCCGGCGGCCTGGGCGTCGGCGGTCTTCTTCTGGGAGTTGTAGCCGAACTCGTCCAGCTCCTCCCGGGTGATGCCCCACACGTCGCAGATGTTCTCGGCGGTGGTGCCCATGTGGTAGTTGTTATACACGTCCCACAGGCCGTCCTTGATCATGGTGTCCACCATCTTGTTGTCCCCCATGCGGGCGCCCCAGCGGGCGGCGGGGATGGCGAAGGGGGCGGCGGACATGTTCTCCATGCCGCCGGCGACCACGATCTCGGCGTCGCCGCAGCCGATGGTGCGGCCGGCCTCGATGACGGACTTCATGCCGGAGCCGCACACCATGCCCACGGTGTAGGCGGGGACGGAGGTGGGGATGCCGGCCTTCAGGCTGGCCTGACGGGCGGGGTTCTGGCCCAGGCCGGCGGTGAGGATGCAGCCGAACATGACCTCGTCCACCTGCTCAGGCTTGACGTTGGCGCGGTTCAGGGCCTCCTTGATGACGGCGGCGCCCAGGTCGGCGGCGGGGGTGTCCTTCAGGGAGCCCCCGAAGGAGCCGATGGCGGTGCGGCAGCAGTTGACGACATAAACTTCTCTCATGATGTGTGTTACCTCCTGATTTTTAATAGGGCGACAGTCAAATCGCCCGGGATGACCGCTCTTGTCCTTCATTATACCGGAGAGCTGTCTAAAAAGCAATAAGATTTTTCAGGAGAAAAAGTAGGGGCCGCCCCCCTGGGCGGCCCGTCGAGGACAGGGGTGTTTGAAGCGGGCCGCCGAGGGCGGCGGCCCCTACAAAGCGGAATGTGGGATCCGGCCCCCTGGCCGGGTCATCTTTAGATTGGCCCGCCGGGGGCGGGAGAGATAGAGCGGGCCGCCGAGGGCGGCGGCCCCTACAGGCATCTTACCGGCTCTCAGTAGCGGGATACGGGCCGGCGCTGTCGCTGACCTCATACCCTGCCAGGGAGTACCCCTCCTCCCAGATGCCGGTTTTGTCCAGCGCGGCCAGGGTGTGTTTGGCGTTGGGGGTGAGGGTGACGGTGAGGGTCTCGTCAATATCGAAACCGCCGGGGCTGACCCGGGTGGCGTAACCCTCCTGGTCGGAATCGGGATGCTGGTAAGCGGTGAGGCTGAAGCTCAGGTCGGTGCGGTAAGTGTTTTTCAGGCGCTCCGGGTCGGAGTTGACAAAATAGCGCACGCCGATGGTCCCCTCGGCAAAGTCTGCCTGGACCGCGTCCCAAAGCTCCTGGGCGTAGTCGTCCAGATAGACGTTGTACTCCGTCTCGCCCCTGGCGTTATTGACCCGGTCCAGCCAGGCCCCGGTGAGGCGGCCCTTTTTCAGGAAGTTCTCAAAGCCGTAGGCCTGGGCCACCAGTTCCCGGTCTCCATAGAGGCCCTTCACCAGGTTGGTGACGCTGCCCTCCAGGTCTGCCTCCTCCTGGTAGATGGGGAAGCTGTCGTAATAGCGGTGCAGGGCGGAGCCCCCCTTCAGGGTGTAGCGCAGGCGGAGGTAGGTGAAGTCGTCCCCGGACTTTGCACCCTCCAGCCGGTCCCGGTCGGCCACGATGGCCCGGTGGAGGTCGATGAACTTCTGGATATTTTCCGGCTCGGTGAGGACGGCGGAGTAGTGGCCGCCGCTGTCGCCGGGGGCGCCCAGGTCCAGGGAGACCTCCAGGCGCTCCACCCGGTCCGGGTCGGGCACCCGGGCCTCCACGCCAAACAGGTCCATGGTGCACCCCAGGCACAGCAGGAGCATCACGGCGGCCATGACCGCCGCCCCCCTCCAGGCCTTGAATACCCGAAAGGACTTTTTCAGCAGCATCTCGGCGGCAAAGCAACCGATGACCGTCCAGACCAGGATACTGGCGATGAGGACGGCCATGCCGTCCGTCCAGCCGAAGAACATCGCGGAGAACATGCCCAGGCACAGCCCGGAGCAGAAGGACACCCCGTATTTGAACAGGGGGCGCACCAGGGGGACGGCCACCACGTCGCCGGCGGTCTCCGCGTGGCGGCGGCGGTAGACGTACAGGGATATAAGGGCCAGCGCCACACCCACGGCGGCGTAGACGGCCACCGTGCCCGGGGAGCGGAAGCGCTGCCCCTCCTCGCTGTTGCCAAACAGTATTACCGCGTCCTTCAGGGCGTAGGCGGGGGTGAGGTACTCCACAATCTGAGCGGTCCCGGCGGACCCGGCGTAGCCGTAGAAGAACTCGTGGAACAGGCCGTCCAGCAGGGTGTAGATGACGTCGGCCAGCACGTTGAGGATACAGTAGAAGGCGGGCAGGGCCAGGATGTGGCCGGTAAACATGGCGCAGAAGGCGGCGAAGGAGAAGAAGAACAGGCAGATCCCGCTCTGGGCCAGCAGCCACATCACCAGGGCGGACAGGGCCGCGCCCCACTGGCTCATGGGCAGGAAGGCCAGCTCCACCATGGCCGTCAGCACCGCCACCGCCGCCTGGGGCAGCAGCAGGAAGCTGAGCCCCGCCAGATACTGGGTGGTGAACAGGGCCTCCCGCCGGGTGGGCAGGGCGTGGAACCAGCAGGAGGAGCGGCTGTTGTACAGGTAGCCGAAGACCGCCATGGCGCAGAAGATCGCGAAGAAGGCGGCCAGGTACAGACCAACGGTCACATATTCGGGCAGGTTGACCGCCTGCCGGAACAGCCGGGTGACGGGGGCGGAGGACAGATAGCGGTTAAAGTAGGTGTTGAGCATGTTCAGCGGGATGAAAAACAGCCAGATCACCCCGTAGCCCGCCCACAGGGGCCAGAAGCGGGCCATGGTCTTGCGGTAGAGGGGGCCGTTAAAGTACGATGTCGCGGACCGCATAGTCCTCACCTCCCAGTTCATAGATAAAGATTTCCTCCAGGGTCAGGGGCAGGGCCTCCATCAAAATGGGGGCGAAGCCCGCCATGCGGGTCTTGATCTCCGCCGGACTGCCCCGGACGATGAGGGTGAACACCCGCCCGATCTGGGAGGTGTGGAGCACGTTCATATCCTTGGGCAGCTCGGGCAGCTTGCCGTCGGCAAAGGCGATCTGGAGCTTGACCACGTTGTCCTGGAGGTCGGTGAGGGACCGCTCCAGCAGGACCTTTCCGTGGGAGAGGATGCCCACGTGGTCGCACACGTCCTCCAGCTCCCGCAGGTTGTGGGAGGAGACCAGCACCGTGGTCCCCCGCTGGGCCACGTCCCCCATGAGGAGGGTCCACACCTGGCGGCGCATCACCGGGTCCAGGCCGTCCACCGGCTCATCGAGGACCAGCACCTCAGGGTTGCAGCACAGGGCCAGCCGGAAGGCGGACTGCTTCTGCATCCCCTTGGAGAGGCGGCGGATGGGCAGGCGTTCGTCCACCTCCGGGAAGGCCTCGGCCAGGGCCTCGTACCGCTTCACGTCGAAATTGGGGTACATCCCCCGGTAGAAGCGCATCATGTCCCGGGTGGAGGCGGAGTTGAAGTAGTACAGCTCGTCAGGGATGGCGGCGATTTTGGCCTTCACCGCCGGGTTTTCGTAGACCTGGTCGCCGTCCACCAGCACGGAGCCCGAGTCCGGGCGATAGATGCCCATGATGTGCCGCAGGATGGTGGACTTGCCCGCTCCGTTGGGGCCGACCAGCCCGTAGATGGAGCCCTTTTCCGCCGTCATAGTGAGGCCGTCCAGGGCCCGAAAGCCGTCGAAGGTCTTTACTACGTTGAGTACCTTAATCATTTGTCTCTCCCCCTTCCAGGGCCCGGATCCGGGCCCACAGCTCCTGGCCTCTCACGCCCAGGAACAGCAGCTCCCCCGCCGTCTGGTCGAAGGTGTGCAGCAGCTCCTGCTTTCGCCCCTCGTCCACCCCGGTGTTGGGGGCGGCAAAGGAGCCTTTCCCAGGCACCGAGTAGACGTAGCCCTCCGCCTCCAGGGCCTCGTAGGCCCGCTGGATGGTGTTGGGGTTGATGGCCAGCGTCCCCGCCATGGTGCGGACCGAGGGCAGCTTTTCCCCCTCCTGGATCACCCCCGTCACCATCAGCCGCCGCAGGCCGTCCTTCACCTGTTCGTAGATGGGGCGGGCGTCCCGGTAGTCTAAATTCAACATCACAGCTCCTCCTTTCCGGATACTGTATTAACTGTATTAGTACAGACAGTATATCGTACCGGCAGGGGAAATACAATTAAGAACCTGTATTCATAATCGTTTGAGCAAGGTGAGGAAATGGGAGATTTTGACCATAGTCTCAGCGGAAGAGACGGAAATTTCATAATCTTTGCTGAGACGTCTGGAGTGGTTGAGCCAAGAGAG
>CATNCS010000005.1 GCA_950097245.1 uncultured Oscillospiraceae bacterium
AGGAGGGAAACTGGAACAGGGCGGAAGCCCTCACCCGCCAGGCCTACGAGGACTGGCTGAACCGCCACTTCTACTTTCACACCACTATGCGTCACAGCGATACCGACCAGGTCCTGCGGGGGTTCCGCTCCGTGCTGGAGTACCTCCGGCTTCAGGAGCCCGACCAGTACAATGCCGCCAACGCCGACCTGATGGCTCAACTGGAGCTGCTGGCCGAGATGGAACAGCCCTCAGTGGCCAATGTGCTGTAAGTATTTGGCAAAAGCGTCCCAGGGTGTATGTAAGGCGGGGCGGCAAACAGGCCGCCTCACACTTTGACAGATTGTCCATTTGCAAAAAATCTCAAAAAATTTGGAAAAACCTCTTGCATTTCAAAGGGGACTGTGCTACAATAACCAAGCTGTCAAGAGGGAGACCTCTTTACGGTATGCGGGCGTAGCTCAGTTGGATAGAGTGACTGGCTACGAACCAGTAGGTCGGGGGTTCGAATCCCTTCGCCCGTACCAGCCTGTGTCGCCAAAAAAGATGCAGGCGAGAAACACCACATAAAAATGTGGTGTTTCTCATTTTTTAGCAGAAATTAGAGAAAAGAAAACGGAAAAGTTGAGGCTTGAAATTTCTGGAAGCATAATTTTGAAATAACGTGAAAAAAATGCAAATCGGCCTATTTTGGGCATTTTCAGAAGAAAAAGGGACTCGAACTCCCAAGCGTTCCCCAATAACCTAAAAAAGAAAAAACAGCCGCCCTAAGCCTGTCGGAAGTGATTGATTTACCGATGAGCCGAGGGCGGCTGTTGTGCTGTTTAAATCAGGAGGTAAATCAAATAACTGTGCTGAAAATAGGGGAAAAGAAGTCCATTACGGTGAGCGCGAAAGAGCAGCAAAACACCCCGCCCGCGAACAACACGAATAACACGAACACCTCGAACAACTCCGGGAACTCCGCTGCCGCCGCCGCTCCGAAAATGCTGACTCCCAATCCGGGCTGGTACGCACTGACCCCCGCGCGCGCCCCCGGAATGAGGCTGGACGTGGCCTACAGCGGAGCCAGCAGCGAGGACCCCGTTTGGATCTATGGCGCAAATAGCACCCCCGCGCAATCCTGGTACTTGTTCCCCTACGGGAACTCTTTCGGCCATTACATCCTTATAGCGGGCACCAATATGGAGACCTCAATGGTGTTGGACGTCCAATACGGAGGAACAGAATCGGGAACCCCTGTGTGGCTGTATGAGGCCAACGGCACACCGGCTCAGGAGTGGATATTCCTGGACGCGGGCGATGGATATTGAGAACCAGAACCTTGCCCTGGCTGTGCGGGACGGCAACTCCGCCGAGAGCAGCGTCATTGTGGTTGAGACACGGAATGGCTCCAACGGACAGAAATGGAAGCTGACAAGCGGATAATGTATTGATCTTTTCTAACACTGCGAAGAAAATCGTATATGGCTATCCGGACGGTACGTTTTTGCCCCAGGGCAACGTGACCCGGGCGGAGGCCGCGCAGATGTTTTATCGGTATTTCGAAAAATAGCATATAACGTTCAACAGCAGAGATAAAGGAGGCCGGCTGCCTTTCCAGCAGCCGGCCTCCTTGTCTACTATATTGAGCTTGGTTTTGATTTGTGACATCGTTGTCCGAATGGCCCATGGTTAACAGTTATTATCTGGACCGGTACCGCAAAATAACATCACCCCAGGATAATGTTATTTTGCGGAAACAGAGTAGCGAAGGAATACGCTCAATCCTAACCGGACTGAGCGTATTCCTTCATTTCAAGCAGTCTTTTGCGGTTGAAAATAATGCAAACCTTGAATTAAAGATTTACTTAAGTGCGGTCCACTGTTCAGCGGTCGCGCCCTCGTCACGGGTATAATCGTGGGAATTGGTGGCTTCCAGAACCTCATAGTAGTACCAGGTGCCCTCCGGGTTGTCAGACCACTGCTTGGCGCCAGGAAGCAGTCCCTCCTTATCCACCTTGCGATTCAGGACGTTGTTAACCAGCGTCATAGCCTCAGCGCGGGTAATTGCCTTTTGAGGCAGGAAGGTACCGTCGCTATAGCCGCTGACCCAACTCTTGCTGGCAGCGAAGGAAATCAGGTTCTCAGCCCAGTGACCAGCGGTGTCAGAGAAGGGATGTAATCCTTGCAGCGCTGGCATTGGTTAGGAAGCCGGAGGCATTGACAGTCGCCTTGTTCTGATGCTCACCACCGAAGGTGACAATCGCCACCTGGCAGTCGTAGCCGTCAGTACCCAGCAGCTTGCCGGTCATATCCAGCAGCTTGGATTGCATGTCGTAGAACCGGGCGTTGTCGTCCTCCGGGTTGCCCAGCTGGGCCATGGAGGCGGACAGGTCGGCCACAAAGATGTAGTCCATCTGCTTCTCGGCAGTGTAGTAGGCGTCCACCAACAGAAGGAATACTTTCGACAGGTCCCTGCACCCCCGCTGAGCCAGCTGCTTGTCCAGCCAGGGGCGGTCGTGGCCCAGGACCTTCAGGTTCTGTTCCAGCAGCTGGCCGTCGCTGACCACCACCCGGGACAGGCCGCCCTCCTCCACGCTCACCTTCAGGTCCCGGGCCGTGGGGGGCTTCTGGTTGGCGTAGGGCAGCACGGACAGCTGACCGTTGGTCTCCAGAATGGCGTATTTAATCTGGCTGATATCGGTGTAGCCCTTGATGCGCAGCTCCTCCAGCAGCTCGTCCACGGTGAGGCGGGTTTTAGCCATCTCCTTTTGGTCCAGCGTGCCGTTTTGAACTACCATGCTGGGCCGTCCGCACAGGATTGCCCGAAAGGCGACGCTCTTCATGGTAAGCACCGACAATATCATGGTCACCGACAGCAGGGTGAGGATGGGCACAACGCCGGTGAGCAGGGGGATGCCGTAGTCCTGCATGGGCACCGAGGCCAGGTCCGCGATGATGAGGGACAGCACCAGCTCAGAGGGCTCCAGCTCCCCCACCTGCCGCTTTCCCATCAGCCGCACTCCGGCGATGATGAGAATGTATAGGATGATGGTGCGCATAAGGCCGGTAAACATAGGCTTGCCCTCCCTGTAGGGGGCGGCCTCCGGGCCGCCCCGCCGTATTGGATATGACCGCCTGTATGCGGGGCGGCACAGAGGCCGCCCCCTACAAACACAAATATCCTTCCCCACGAATTGCCCAAATATCCCCCGAATATTTATACAGAAAAAGGGAAAACGCCATCTTGAAAAAGGTGAGATTTTTCGATAAAATAACTTGATTACGCATAGGCGCCAGAACTGGAATGGAAAGCGAGTGAACGAAAGATGAAAGCGACCTTAATCTTAGCCAACGGGAGCATTTTCTCCGGCACCAGCATCGGCTCCACCGAGACGCGGGTGTGCGAGATGGTGTTCAACACCTCCATGGCCGGCTACCAGGAGATTCTTACCGACCCCTCCTACGCCGGACAGGGCGTGGTCATGTCCTACCCCCTCATTGGCAACTACGGCGTGAACAGTGAGGACAACGAGTCCCGCAAGCCCTGGGTGGAGGCCTTTGTGGTGCGGCACCTGTCCCCCCGGGGGAGCAACTTCCGCTGCGAGGGCGACCTGGGCAGCTATCTGAAGGAGCACAATATCACCGGCATCCAGGGCGTGGACACCCGGGCGCTGACCAAAATACTCCGCAGCGAGGGGAGCATGAACGGAATGCTCACCTGCGCGGAGCATTTTAATATCGCCCAGGTGCTGGACGAGCTGAAAGCCTACAAGGTGGAGAACACAGTCCCCCTGGTCACCCGGAGCGAGCCCGAGGTCTTCCCCGCCTATGGAGAGGAGAAATTCCACGTGGCAATGATGGACTACGGAGTGAAGCGGCACATGATCGAGTGCCTGCGCCGCCGGGGGTGCAAGGTGACCGCTCTGCCCGCCTCCACCTCCGCCGAGGAGGTGCTGGCCGGGGGCTACGACGGGGTGATGCTGTCCAACGGCCCCGGCG
Source organism: uncultured Oscillospiraceae bacterium (assembly GCA_950097245.1). Taxonomy (GTDB): domain Bacteria; phylum Bacillota; class Clostridia; order Oscillospirales; family Oscillospiraceae; genus Lawsonibacter. Next base: position 3,964 of record CATNCS010000005.1, read on the forward strand.
ACCCGGCGGAGAATGTGGAGATCATCGAGGAGCTGAAAAAGCTCTACGCCAGCGACATCCCACACTTCGGCGTCTGTCTGGGCCACCAGCTGCTGGCCCTGGCCACCGGTGCCAGGACCGGCCGGCTGGCCTACGGCCACCGGGGGGGCAACCACCCCGTCCGGGACGTGGAGAAGGGCCGGGTGTTTATCACCAGCCAGAACCACGGCTACATGGTGCTGGCCGATTCCGTGGACCCGGCTGTGGCGGAGGTGAGCCACGTCAACGTCAACGACGGCACCTGCGAGGGCCTGCGGTACAAGCGGCCCAACTGCTTTACCACCCAGTTTCACCCCGAGGCCAACGCCGGCCCCAAGGACACCGAATATCTGTTCAACCGCTTTATCGACAACATGGCCGCCAAGAAAGCAGCAGGAGGTGACAAGTAATGCCCAAGTATACTGATGTGAAAAAAGTACTGGTGCTGGGCTCCGGCCCCATCGTCATCGGCCAGGCCGCCGAGTTTGACTACGCCGGCACCCAGGCCTGCCGGGCCCTCAAAGAGGAGGGCCTGGAGGTGGTGCTGGTCAACTCCAATCCCGCCACCATCATGACCGACAAGGACATCGCCGACCACGTGTATATCGAGCCGCTGAACATTCCCTCCGTCACCCAGGTCATTGAGATGGAGCGGCCCGACTCCATCCTGCCCACCCTGGGGGGGCAGACCGGTCTGAATCTGGCCATGGCTCTCCACGAGAACGGCACCCTGGAGCAATACGGCGTCCGCTTGCTGGGCACGTCGCCTGAATCCATCCGCAAGGCGGAGGACCGCCAGGGCTTTAAGGACTGCATGGAGTCCATCCATCAGCCCTGCGTCACCTCCCTGGTGGTGGAGAGCGTGAAGGACGCGGTGGCCTTCGCCGAGGAGATCGGCTACCCGGTAATTGTCCGCCCCGCCTACACCCTGGGCGGCACCGGCGGTGGCATCGCCTATGACCGGGCCTCTTTGGAGGAAATTTCGGAGCGGGGCATCAACCTGTCCCGGGTGGGCCAGGTGCTCATTGAGCGGTGCATCGCCGGCTGGAAGGAGATCGAGTTCGAGGTCATGCGGGACGGAGCCGGCAACGTGATCACCATCTGCTCCATGGAGAACATCGACCCCGTGGGCGTCCACACCGGCGACTCCATCGTGGTGGCCCCCGCCCAGACCCTGGCCAACAAGGAGTTTCAGATGCTCCGTTCCGCCGCCCTGGACATCATCTCCGCCCTGGAGATCGAGGGCGGGTGCAACGTGCAGTTCGCACTGAACCCCGACTCCTTCGAGTACGCCGTCATTGAGGTCAACCCCCGGGTGTCCCGGTCCTCCGCCCTGGCCTCCAAGGCCACCGGCTACCCCATCGCCAAGGTGGCGGCCAAGGTGGCCCTGGGCTACACCCTGGATGAGATTCCCAATGCCGTCACCGGCAAGACCAAGGCATGCTTCGAGCCCACCATCGACTACTGCGTGCTGAAAATTCCCCGCCTGCCCTTTGACAAGTTCACCACCGCCAGCCGCACCCTGGGCACCCAGATGAAGGCCACCGGCGAGGTGATGGCCATCGCCAACTCCTTCGAGGGGGCGGTGATGAAGGCCATCCGCTCTCTGGAGCTGAACGTCCGGGCCCTGAAGCTGGACAAGCTGGAGGGGCTGTACACCGACGAGATCGAGGAGCTGCTGGTAAACGTCACCGACGAGCGGCTGTTCGTGGTGGCCGAGGCCCTGCGCCGGGGTTTTTCCCCGCAAAAAATCTACTCCATCACCAAGATGGATATCTGGTTCCTGGACGGCTTCAAGCGGATCATCGACATGGAGGAGGAGCTCAAGCGCTGCAAGGGCGAGCCGGACATCGACACCCTGAAGCGGGCCAAGGAGATGTGCTTTGCCGACAGCTACATCGGCGCTCTGTGCGGCATGGCCCAGGCTGATGTGAAGGCTCTGCGGGAGCGGTACCACATCATCCCCGCCTTCAAGATGGTGGACACCTGCGCCGCCGAGTTCGACGCCGAGACCCCCTATTACTACTCCACCTACGATGGAGAGAACGAGGCCCGGGACGACGGGTCCGGACGGAAGAAGGTGCTGGTACTGGGCTCCGGCCCCATCCGCATTGGCCAGGGCATTGAGTTTGACTACTGCTCGGTCCACTCGGTGTGGGCGCTGAAAAAGCTGGGCTGTGAGACCATCATCGTCAACAACAACCCGGAGACCGTCTCCACCGACTTCGACGTGGCGGACAAGCTGTACTTTGAGCCCCTCACCGCCGAGGATGTGCAGAACATTGTGGAACAGGAGAAACCCTGGGGGGCGGTGGTCCAGTTCGGCGGGCAGACCGCCATCAAGCTGGCCAAGGCCCTCACCGACATGGGGGTGCGCATCCTGGGCACCTCCTCCGACGGGGTGGACGCCGCCGAGGACCGGGAGCGGTTCGATGAAATTCTGTCCAAGTGCAATATCCCCCGGGCCAAAGGCAAGACCGTCTTCACCACCCAGGAGGCCATTACCGCCGCCCGTGAGCTGGGATACCCCGTGCTGGTGCGGCCCTCCTACGTGCTGGGGGGCCAGGGGATGGAGATCGCCTACACCGACCGGAATATTGAGGAGTTCATGAAGATCATCAATATGACCGTTCAGGAGCACCCAATCCTGGTGGACAAGTACCTAATGGGCCGGGAGCTGGAGGTGGACGGCGTGTTCGACGGGGAGGACATCCTCATCCCCGGCATCATGGAGCACGTGGAGCGGGCCGGGGTTCACTCGGGGGACTCCATCGCCGTTTACCCGCCCCTCCACCTGGAGGAGAAGCACCGGGAGCTCATCCTCAAGCACACCAAAAATATGGCCATGCACCTGGGGGTGGTGGGCCTCATCAACGCCCAGTATATCCTCTACGACGACGACATCTATGTGATTGAGGTCAACCCCCGGTCCTCCCGGACCATCCCCTATATCTCCAAGGTCACCGGCGTGCCCATCATCGACCTGGCCACCCGGGTCATGCTGGGGGAGAAGCTCCGCGACATGGAGTACGGCACCGGTATCTACAAGGAGGCGGAGTATTTCGCCGTCAAGGCCCCGGTGTTCTCCTTCGAGAAGCTCACCGATGTGGACACCGGCCTGGGCCCGGAGATGAAATCCACCGGCGAGGTGCTGGGCCTGGCCGAGACCTATCCTCAGGCCCTTCTGAAGGCCTTCAAGGGCTCCGGTATGCGGGCCCCCAAGAAGGGCGGACGGATCATCATCACCGTGAAGGACGAGGACAAGGAGGAGATTATCTCCATCGCCCGGGGTTTTGAGGACATGGGGGTGGAGCTCTTCGCCACCGCCGGCACCTGCCAGACCCTCACCGACGCGGGCATCCAGTGCAAGAGCGTCAACCGGGTGTCTCAGGCCCACCCCAACATCCTGGACATGATCGCCTCCGGCACCGTGGACCTAATTATCAACACCCCCACCCGGGGGAGAAAGCACGACTCCGACGGCTTCCGCATCCGCCGCTCCGCCGTGGAGCACGGGGTGGGCTGCGTCACCTCGGTGGACACCGCCCGGGCCCTGCTCACCGTCCGGCAGCAGAGTCGCAGCGAGGACCTCACCCCCATCGACATCACCAAAATTTGACGAAAGCCCCCCGGCGCAGGCCGGGGGGCTGGTATTTGCAGGGGACATCACAGGCCAAAATTATCTCCTCAGATACTCCGGGGGCCGGTATTGCAGCGCCTCAGCCAGGTGGGCGGGGGAGATGCTGCCGCCGCCGTCCAGGTCGGCGATGGTGCGGGCGACCCGAAGGATGCGGTCGTAGCTCCGGGCGGTGAGGCCCATGCGGTCGAAGGCCCCCTTCATCAGCCGCTGGCAGGTGGCGTCCAGGGCGCAGAACCGGTCCAGGCTCTCCCGGGTGAGCTGGGAATTACAGGGTACGCCGGTGTCCTTCTGCCGCCGGGTCTGGAGGGCCCGGGCGCCGTCCACCCGCTGCTTCACCTGGGCGGAGGTCTCCGCCCGCTCCCGCTGGGCAAGCTCGTCAAACTCCAGGGGGGCCACCTCCACAAACAGGTCCAGCCGGTCCAGAAGGGGGCCGGACAGTCGGGACAGGTACTTTTTCACCTCCGCCTCGGAGCACCGGCAGCGCCCGGAGGGGTGGCCGTACCAGCCGCATTTGCAGGGGTTCATGGCGCACACCAGCATGAACCGGGCGGGGTAGGTGACGGTGCCCGCCGCCCTGGAGATCTGCACCTGGCCGTCCTCCAGGGGCTGACGGAGCACCTCCAGCACCTCCTTGGGGAACTCGGGCAGCTCATCCAGAAAGAGGACTCCGTTGTGGGCCAGGGAAATTTCCCCCGGCCGGGGGTTGGAGCCGCCCCCGGACATGCCGGTGGAGGAGACGGTGTGGTGGGGGGAGCGGAAGGGCCGCAGGGCGATGAGGGGCTGCTTGGCGCTGGTCTGGCCCATGATGGAGTGGATTTCGGTGCACTCCAGGGCCTCCTGGCGGGTCATGTCGGGGAGGATGCCGGGCAGACGGCGGGCCAGCATGGACTTGCCTGTCCCCGGCGGGCCGGACATGAGGATGCTGTGCCCCCCGGCGGCGGCGATCTCCAGCGCCCGCTTCACCTGCTCCTGGCCCTTTACCTCGGCCATATCGGGGCAGTGGAAGGCGGTGGGGGAGGGGACCCAGGGCGGGGCGGGGGAGATGGGTTCCTCCCCCATCAGGTGGCGCTCCAGCTGGGCCACGTCCCGGACAGGGTAGACCACAGGACCCTCTGCCAGGGTGGCCTCGGCGGCGTTTTCCTCCGGGACATACAGGGCTGTGATGCCCTCCCGCTTGGCGGCCAGGGCCATGGACAGCATCCCCGCGCAGGGCCGGAGCTGGCCGGACAGGGACAGTTCCCCGATGAAAGCGCAGTTCTCCTTGGGCAGGCGCAGCTGCTTGCCGGCGGCTAAGATTCCCACCAGCATGGGCAGATCGTAGAGGGTGCCCACCTTTTTCAGATGGGCGGGGGCCAGGTTGACGGTGATGCGGCTGACGGGAAAGGTGAAGCCGCAGTTTTTGATGGCCGCCCGCACCCGCTCCCGGGCCTCGTTGACGGCGGCGTCAGGCAGGCCCACCACCGTGAAGGCGGGCAGCCCCCCGGACAGATCGCACTCGGCGGTTACCAGATAGCCGGTGACCCCGTGGAGCCCCAGGGATTGGATAGATTGTACCATGTGCTCGCCTCCCGGTCAGGTAAAAATTGGTCAAAACCTATTGTAGCGGTTTTTGGTGGAAAATGCAACACAGGACCAAAGATTAAGATTTGATAAATTTCTATTTTGCAGATTGATTTTTCTAAAAAGCCCTCGTATAATGAATCTCACGGCCTGTGTGCCGAATGTTAAAAAAGGAGTGACTTCAATGAAACTGACCCGTAGAATCCCCGCGCTGCTGCTGGCGATGGTTATGCTGTGTTCCCTGACCCTGACCGGCTGCAAGAAGGAGGCCCCCGTTGGCGGTGACCAGGTGGCCGTGGCCCTGTATGAGCTGATTTTGAAGGATGACGCCTCCAAGGCCGTGGAGCTGTTTGGCTACGCGGACGAGGCTGCGGCCCGCAAGGATATGGGCCTGGACGGCAGCATCTATGACGAGCTGGCCGACGAGCTGGTGACCCAGTTCACCGCCAGCGGCATGACCGTCAGCACAGAGCAGATGCAGGAGTTTGTAGACGCCTTTATGAAGATGTTCAGCGAGGTGAACCTCACCGCCAAGGTGAAGGAGGCCGACGAGAAGGCCGGCACCGCCGTGATTACCTGCACCGTGAACACCTTCGACCCCGAGGCCCTGACCCAGGCTATGACCGACGCCATGACCAACCTGGATCCCTCCATCCTCCAGGGCGGCGACATGAATGCCGCCATGGGCGCTGTCCTTCAGGCCGCCTCCGGCGCCATCTCTGAGATCAAGCCCACCGACAAGACCGCGGACTTCGACGTGGACTTTGAGCTGACTGAGATGGACGTCAACGGCAAGACCAAGAAGGTCTGGGTGCCCACTGACGCCAACAAGTTCGGCGAGCTGATCTCCACCACCGCCATGGGCGGCTGATTTCTGCCCTTTACTTAAAACCGCCCTGCCGGGCTGACCGGCGGGGCGGTCTTCAATTTTCATGAAAAAAACCCCCAAATTGAATAAATTTTTGAAGGGAAAAATGCAATAGAAAAGTTTACAAACCGCTTGAAAAGTGATACACTACATCTGTATGAAATCCTAAGGCCGGATACCGTCTGCCAGGACCGGCGCGGGACTGCCTCCGTATAACCGTTTACCTATGAAAAACATAACTGTTTTCAGAGTTGGCGGGGTGAGGACAGGCCTGTAAAATAGAGCAGAGAAGCACCCCAGCAAATTTAGGAAGAAAGTAGGGAACCTCTATGGCAAGAAAATTCAAAACCATGGACGGAAACAACGCCGCTGCGTATGTCAGCTACGCGTTCACCGAGGTAGCCGGCATCTACCCCATCACGCCGTCCAGCCCCATGGCCGATTACGTGGACCAGTGGGCCGCCCAGGGCCAGAAGAACATCTTCGGTAACACCGTGAAGGTGATCGAGATGCAGTCCGAGGCCGGCGCCGCCGGCACCGTCCACGGCTCTCTGAACGCGGGAGCTCTGACCACCACCTATACCGCCTCTCAGGGCCTGCTGCTGATGATCCCCAACATGTACAAGATCGCCGGCGAGCTGCTGCCCGGCGTGTTCCACGTCTCCGCCCGTACCGTGGCCGCCCAGTCCCTGAACATCTTTGGCGACCACTCCGACGTGATGGCCTGCCGCCAGACCGGCTTTGCCATGCTGGCCGAGGGCAACGTGCAGGAGGTTATGGACCTGGCTCCCGTGGCCCACCTGGCCGCCATCAAGGGCCGCGTTCCCTTCATCAACTTCTTCGACGGCTTCCGCACCTCCCACGAGATCCAGAAGGTCGCCATCTGGGACTACAAGGATCTGGCCGAGATGGTGGACATGGACGCCGTGGCCGACTTCCGCGCCCGGGCCCTGAACCCCGAGCACCCCACCATGCGGGGCTCCCACGAGAACGGCGACATCTTCTTCCAGCACCGCGAGGCCTCCAACAAGTACTACGACGCGCTCCCCGAGATCGTCGAGGAATATATGGGCAAGATCAACGCCAAGCTGGGCACCGACTATCAGCTGTTCAACTACTACGGCGCCCCCGATGCCGACCGGGTGATCATCTGCATGGGCTCCTTCTGCGATGTGGCCGAGGAGGTCATCGACTATATGAACGCCCACGGCGAGAAGGTGGGTATGGTCAAGGTCCGCCTGTACCGCCCCTTCCGGGCCGACAAGCTCATCGCCACCATCCCCGCCACCGCCACCAAGATCGCCGTGCTGGACCGCACCAAGGAGCCCGGCTCTTTGGGCGAGCCCCTGTATCAGGACGTGATCACCGCCCTGGCTGAGAACGGCGTCACCGACAAGACTGTCATCGCCGGCCGCTACGGTCTGGGCTCCAAGGACACCCCGCCCCGCTCCGTCTTTGCCGTGTATGAGGAGCTGGCCAAGGATGCCCCCAAGAAGAAGTTCACCATCGGTATCGTGGACGACGTCACCGACCTGTCCCTGACCGAGAAGCCCGCCCCCAACACCGCCGCCGAGGGCACCATCGAGGTCAAGTTCTGGGGTCTGGGCGGCGACGGCACCGTGGGCGCCAACAAGAACTCCATCAAGATCATCGGCGACCACACCGACAAGTACGTCCAGGCCTACTTCCAGTACGACTCCAAGAAGACCGGCGGCGTGACCGTCAGCCACCTGCGCTTCGGCGACAAGCCCATCCGCGCCCCCTACTATATCAACAAGGCCGACTTCGTGGCCTGCCACGTGCCCGCCTATATCGTGAAGGGCTTCCCCATGGTCCGTGACGTGAAGCCCGGCGGCACCTTCCTCATCAACTGCCAGTGGTCCGCCGAGGAGCTGGATAAGCACATGCCCGCCGTGGCCAAGCGGTATATCGCCGAGAACGACATCCAGGTCTACCTCATCAACGCCATCGACCTGGCCCGGGAGATCGGCATGGGCAAGCGCACCAACACCATCCTCCAGTCCGCCTTCTTCAAGCTGGCCAAGGTGATGCCCGAGGCCGAGGCCATCCAGTATATGAAGGACGCCGCCACCCACTCCTACCTGAAGAAGGGCCAGGACATTGTGGACATGAACCACAAGGCCATCGACGCCGGCGCGTCCGCCTTCACCAAGTTCGAGGTGCCCGCCTCCTGGAAGGATGCCGTGGACGCCCCCGTGGAGAACAAGCACACCGGTCCCGCCAAGCTGGTGGATCTGGTGAACAACGTGCTGGATCCCGTGGACCGGATGGACGGCGACTCCCTGCCCGTCTCCGCCTTCGAGCCCTATGCCGACGGCACCTTTGAGCTGGGCGCCGCCGCCTACGAGAAGCGGGGCGTGGCCGTGGCCGTGCCCCAGTGGGACTCCAGCAAGTGTATCCAGTGTAACCAGTGCTCCTATGTCTGCCCCCACGCCACCATCCGTCCCTTCGCCCTCACCGAGGAGGAGGCCAAGAACGCCCCCGAGGCCGCCAAGATTGTGGATGTCAAGGCCGGCAAGGGCAAGGGCCAGTACAAGTTCACCATCGCCGTCAGCCCCCTGGACTGCATGGGCTGCTCCGTGTGCGTAAAGACCTGCCCGGTGGACGCCCTGGCTATGGTGCCCCAGGAGCAGGAGGCCGCCCAGCAGGACGTGTTCAACTATATGGTGGCCAATGTGGCCGCCAAGGAGGACATGGCCGACCTCACCGTCAAGGGCTCCCAGTTCAAGAAGCCTCTGCTGGAGTTCTCCGGCTCCTGCGCCGGCTGCGCCGAGACCGCCTATGCCCGTCTGATTACCCAGCTGTTCGGCGACCGGATGTATATCTCCAACGCCACCGGCTGTTCCTCCATCTGGGGCGGCCCCGCCGCCACCTCCCCCTACGCCACCACGGCTGAGGGCAAGGGTCCCGCATGGGCCAACTCCCTGTTTGAGGACAACGCCGAGCACGGCCTGGGCATGTATCTGGGCCAGAAGGCCATCCGCACCCGCCTGGCCGAGAAGACCAAGGCCCTGATTGCGGTGGAGCACACCTATGGCCCGCTGAAGGAGGCCGCTCAGAAGTGGCTGGACACCATGGAGGACGGCAAGGCCAACGAGGCCGCTACCAAGGAGTATGTCAAGCTGCTGGAAGAGAGCATTATGACCGTTGACGACATTGTGGCCTTCACCGCCAGCCCCAAGGCCGCTGAGGTCTTCGGCGACCAGCTGCCCCAGTTCCAGGCCCACGCCAAGGAGCTGAAGGAGTCCGGCGCCAAGTACTGCGACTGCGACGCCTGCAAGCTGGTCAAGGAGATTCTGGACGAGAAGGACTACCTGGCCAAGAAGTCCGTGTGGATCTTCGGCGGCGACGGCTGGGCCTACGACATCGGCTACGGCGGCGTGGACCATGTCCTGGCCTCCGGCGAGGACGTGAACATCTTCGTCTTCGACACCGAGGTGTACTCCAACACCGGCGGTCAGGCCTCCAAGGCCTCCAACATCGGCCAGGTGGCGCAGTTCGCCGCCGCCGGCAAGGTGATGCCCAAGAAGTCCCTCACCGAGATTGCCATGACCTACGGCTATGTGTATGTGGCTCAGGTGTCCATGGGCGCCAACCCCAACCAGACCCTGAAGGCCATCGCCGAGGCCGAGGCCTATCACGGTCCCTCCCTCATCATCGGCTACGCCCCCTGCGAGATGCACTCCATCAAGGGCGGTATGGCCAACTGCCAGGTCGAGATGAAGAAGGCCGTGGAGTGCGGCTACTGGAACCTGTTCCGGTTCAACCCCGACCTGAAGAAGGAGGGCAAGAACCCCTTCACCCTGGACAGCAAGGCTCCCGCCGGCGGCTACCAGGAGTTCCTCATGAACGAGGCCCGCTACTCCGCCCTGACCCGGTCCTTCCCCGACCGCGCCAAGGAGCTGTTCGCCCTCAACGAGGAGACCGCCAAGAAGCGCTACAACAAGCTGACCCGTCTGGAGAAGATGTTCGGCGAGGAGTAATCCTTAAGAACAAAAAACCGCCCCGCTGCTTCACGGCAGCGGGGCGGTTTTTTGCTTACAGTGCGTTCCAGCAGGCATCCAAGTGTTTATGTAACGCCTGGTTTGCGTCGAACAGATAGTTGTACAGTGCGTTGAAGCCCTGCGCATAGGGGTCCTTTGCGTAGGATAACCCCAGCGCCATCGCCTCCAATGCGTTGATCCCCCGAGATATGTCACATACTGCGGTGGACAGATTGTCTAAATCTTCTCGTAAACTCATGGTTTCCTCCTTGATTTTTACCCGAAGATGTGGCATAATTAAATTTACCATTCCTCCGGGCGTGGTTAATAACGGATTCGCTGACTTTCGAGGGTGGGCGTTTCCGTTATTTTTTGATTCGGCCATGCTGTTCCTTGATCCCCTTCCGGACAACCTCCGACCGGGAGAGCTGTTCCGCTTCGCAGCACTCGTCCAGCTGTTCCAGCGTCTCCTTGTCCAGCCGGACGCGGAGCATGAAGTCCTTGGGGTTGTCTGATACAGGACGGCCCATGCGTGCAACCACGGTTTCACCACCTTTCAGTTGCTACAATAAGTATAGTTCTGTTGCGACAAAAAGTCAAGCTTTTTTTGAAAAAATTTGCGCCGCTGTCCCGAAGGGCAGCGGCGTTTGCAGTTAAACCTTCCCAATATCGGTGCGGAAGTGCATGTCCTGGAAGGAGATGGGTTTTGCGGCGGCGTAGGCGGCGGCGATGGCTTCCTCCAGCGTGGAACCGGTTGCCGTAACACCCAGCACCCGACCTCCGGCGGTGAGGACCGTGCCGGTCTCGCCCTGCTTGGTTCCGGCGTGGAAGACAGTGGCCCCCAGCTTCTCAGCCTCCTCCAGTCCGGAGATAGGATAGCCGCTCTGGTAGCTGACGGGATACCCTCCCGAGGCCAGCACCAAACAGCAGGCGGCCCCGGACTTCCACTTGATGTCCACCTGGTCCAGGGTGCCGTCCACGCAGGCCTGGAAAATGTCCATCAGGTCGGTGTCCAGCATGGACAGGATGGGCTGGGTCTCCGGGTCGCCGAAGCGGGCGTTGTACTCCACCACCTTGGGGCCGTCCTTAGTTAACATAAGACCAAAGTAGATGACCCCCTGGAAGGGCCGGCCCTCCGCCTTGAGAGCCGCCACCGTGGGCAGGAAAATCTCCTTCATGCAGCGGTCCGCGATCTCCGGGGTGTACTTGGGGGAGGGGCAGAAGGCCCCCATGCCCCCGGTGTTGGGGCCCCGGTTGCCGTCGTAGGCCCGCTTGTGGTCCTGGCTGGACAGCATGGGCACCAGGTGCTCCCCGTCGCAGAAGGCCAGCACCGTCACCTCCGGGCCCACCATGCACTCCTCGATGACCACCGTGGAGCCCGATTCCCCAAACTTCTTGTCCTCCATCATCTCCCGGACGGCGGTTTCCGCCTCCTCCACCGTGGAGGCCACCACCACCCCTTTGCCCAGGGCCAGGCCGTCCGCCTTGACCACGATGGGCGCGCCCTGGGCCCGGATGTAGGCCAGGGCCCTGTCCAGGTCGGTGAAGGTCTCATATTTGGCGGTGGGGATGTGGTACTTCTTCATCAGCTCCTTGGAGAAGGCCTTGCTGGCCTCGATAATGGCGGCGTTGGCTCGGGGGCCGAAGGCGGGGATGCCCGCCGCCTCCAGGGCGTCCACCATCCCCAGGGCCAGGGGGTCGTCCGGGGCCACCATGACGAAGTCCATGGCGTGCTCCCTGGCCCACTTCACCATGCCGTCTACGTCGGTGGCCTTGATGGGCACGCACTCCGCCACCTGGGCGATGCCTCCGTTGCCTGGGGCACAGTAGAGCTCCGTCACCTTGGGGCTCTGGGCCAGCTTCCAGCAGATGGCGTGCTCCCGGCCGCCTCCGCCTACGACTAAAACTTTCATGTATAAACAACCTTTCCTATAATTCTCCCCAATCAATACAGCCAGGTGCATTCTGAGATTGGAAAAACTCCAAAGCGCACTCCATAGCATCGGAGGCCGGTATTACCTGCCATGCGGCAATTTCATATTGGCCGTCGCAAAACGAGACGATGTCTTCCGCTTCTTCATCGCCAAAAGAAACAAGCATCTCGCCGCCGTCCTCCGCCTCAAAATAATTGACGACAGCCTGATCGCATTTTACCAGAATAGACAGACAGGGATATTTGGACTCCTCGCTCTGGGAACACCAGATTTCATTTTCCTGCTGAAAACAGGTTTCTAAATGAGCCTTATATTCCTCCAAGGAATTGCAAGGAAAAGAACCAATATTACTGCTGATAAACATGAGCTTTCCTCCTTAGTGATGGAAAAGCCGCATTCCGGTAAAGGCCATGACCATGCCGTATTTGTCGGCGGTCTCGATGACCTGGTCGTCCCGGATGGAGCCGCCAGGCTGGGCGATATACACTACCCCCGACTGGTGGGCCCGTTCCACGTTGTCCCCGAAGGGGAAGAAGGCGTCGGAGCCCAGAGTGACGCCCTCCAGTTTGGCAATCCAGTCCGCTTTCTCCTTCTGGGTGAGGACGTCAGCGATGAAGGCGTCGATGGCGTTGTCCCGGTCAGGGCGGCGGACGTCGGCGGGGAAGGTCATGCCCAGCACCTTGGGGTGCCGGCGCAGCCACCAGATGTCCGCCTTGTTCCCCGCCAGCCGGGTGCAGTGGATGCGGCTCTGCTGGCCGGCCCCCACGCCGATGGTCATGCCGTCCTTCACGTAGCACACCGAGTTGGACTGGGTGTATTTCAGGGTGATGAGGGCCAGCAGCATGTCGTTCTTGGCCCCCTGGGGCAGGTCGCGGTTCTTGGTGACGATGTTCTCCAGCAGTTTCTCGTCGATGGCCAGGTCGTTGTAGCCCTGCTCGAAGGTGATGCCGAAGATGTTCCGCCGCTCAATGGGGGCAGGCTGATAGTCCGGGTCGATTTTCACCACGTTGTAGCCGCCCTTGCGCTTGGTTTTCAGAATTTCCAGGGCCTCATCCGTGTAGTCGGGGGCGATGACACCGTCGGACACCTCCAGGGCCAGGAAGCGGGCGGTGTCCCCGTCGCAGGGGTCGCTGAGGGCCGCCCAGTCCCCGAAGGAGCACAACCGGTCGGCCCCCCGGGCCCGGATGTAGGCGCAGGCGATGGAGGAGAGGTCCCCCTGGGGAGCGAAGTACATCTGCCGCTCCACGTCGCTGAGGGGCAGGCCCAGGGCCGCCCCGGCGGGGGAGACGTGCTTGAAGGAGGCCGCCGCAGGCAGGCCGGTGGCCTGCTTCAGAGCCTTCACCAGCTGCCAGGAGTTGAGGGCGTCCATAAAGTTGATGTACCCCGGCTTGCCGTTGAGCACCTCCAACGGCAGCTCGCCTTCCTCCATGAAGATGCGGGCGGGCTTCTGGTTGGGGTTGCAGCCATATTTCAGTTCCAGTTCGGTCATAGTTGAGCCTCCTCCTTAAAAATCAGAATTTTGATTGGGGCTTGTTTGAAAAATGTCAATACGCCCAAACGGCGCCTAACGTATGAAGGTGAATCCGGCATTGATTGCTTCCCCGCAATAGCGGATGGCATCTGACAAAATCAATGCAGCGCCGATAATGGCGGCACCAATGATAATTGAGCCAATGAGTTTTTGCCAATCTTTCATATTGAGGTCCTCCATAAAATTTTGCGTTACCGGTGCTTGTTGATGATGGTAATATCCCGTGCCCCGGTCTTCAGATCGAAGAGCTGGACGTAGAGGGACACCTTGTTTTCCCCGTTCAGCGCGGCCCAGATTTCCTCCGACCAGGAGCAGGCGTCAACCGTGCCGATAGCCACCCGCCGGGGCTCCCCCTGGAAGGAGGGGAGGGGGTCCAGGTTCTCCTGGTAGGTGTGGATGAAGTGGCCCGTTCCGGCGATGGGGGAGTCGTACTCGAAGAAGTACCGGCAGCAGCAGTTCGGGTCGCCGTCCAGGCTCTTGAGGATGGAGAGGTTATAGCTGCCATCGGGCTTGACCACCCCGGAGATACGGGGGGTCCAGTTGGGGCTGTCGGGCTCGAAGGTCCGGGTATTCAGGGCGTGGCGGTAGCAGTGGCCCTCCCCGATGGCGTCACGGATGGTGTCGGTCTGGTCGCCGTTGGTTATCACCAGCAGGCCGTTATCCAGCAGCCGGACGGGGTGGTAGATAATCAGGGAGGGGTCGGTCATTTTGGACTCGTCAAAGGCGCGGGTTCGGATGCCGTCCTCCGTCTGCTCAAAGATTCGGTTGCGGCTGTTCTCGCTGCGGCCCATGATGAAGTAAGCCACCACTGCCTTTGTATTGTCGGCGGTGCGGCCAAGGACGATGCCCCGGCCGGGGTAGGGATTTTCAGCGAGGTATTTCATCAGATCGATCATATTGGGTTACCTCCTGTAGGGGCGGCCTATAGCCGCCCGGAAAATGAAATGCAGGGTGAAAATGGCGGGCGGCCACAGGCCGCCCCTACGGCAAAATTCGGACGGTCCGTCCCTCCACCCGCAGCCGGTCCTGGCAGAACAGGGAGACGGCCCGGGGCAGGAGCTTCCACTCGCACTGCTCCATGATCCGGCGCTGGAGGGTCTCCGGGGTGTCGTCTGGGAGGACATCTACCGCCTTCTGGAGGATGATGGGCCCCCCGTCGCACTCCTCGTTGACAAAGTGAACGGTGGCCCCGGACACCTTCACCCCGTAGGCCAGGGCCTGCTCATGGACGTGGAGGCCATAGGCCCCCTTGCCGCAGAAGGAGGGGATGAGCGCGGGGTGGATATTGATGACGGCATTGTTGTAAACCTCAAATAACTCATGGGTAACGATAGTCATAAACCCGGCCATGACCACAACATCTATGGATAGAGACTTCAATTTATCTACCAGTGCCACCGTCATAGCCTGGCTGGAGGGGTATTTTTTTCGGTCCAGCACGCAACTGGGGATGCCCGCGTTTTTGGCCCGCTCCAAAGCGTAAACCTCGAGTGCGGAAGAGATTACAATGGAAATTTCTCCATTGATAATCTCCCCCCGGCCCTGGGCGTCGATGAGGGCCTGTAAATTTGTCCCGCCCCCGGACACCAGAACAGCAATTCGTTTCGTACTCATCGGACAGGGGGGCAGACTTCGCCGAAGGAGACCCCCGCCTCTCCCGTCTGTACACAGCCCACCTCAGCTGCGTCGGTCTCGCCGGCGGCCCGGAGGATGGACAGGGCCTGCTCTGCCTGGTTCTGGGGGACAGCCAGCACCATGCCCAGGCCCATATTAAA
The DNA here is from genome assembly GCA_950097245.1 of uncultured Oscillospiraceae bacterium. GTDB lineage: Bacteria > Bacillota > Clostridia > Oscillospirales > Oscillospiraceae > Lawsonibacter. The sequence continues at coordinate 19,294 of CATNCS010000005.1, forward strand.
GGTGTTGTACATGTCGTGCTCCGGGATGTCCCCCCGCTTCTGAATCAGGTCAAAAATGGGGAGGCGGGGCAGGGTGCCGGCGAAGAAGAAGGCCTCCAGCCCCTTGGGCAGCATCCGGGGGACATTTTCGTAGAAGCCGCCGCCGGTGATGTGGCTGGCGCCGTGGAGATCGATGCCGCCCTCCAGCAGGGCCAGGACGGGCTTCACATAGAGTTTGGTGGGGGCCAGCAGGGCCTCGCCCAGGGACCTGCCCTCCAGCTCGTCCATGGGAGAGGTGAGGTCGGCGTGCTCGATGTCGAAGACCTTGCGCACCAGGGAGAAGCCGTTGGAGTGGACTCCGGAGGAGGTCAGGCCGATGAGGACATCCCCCTCAGCCACCCTGGAGCCGTCGATGATTTTCTCCCTGTCCACTACGCCCACGGCGAAGCCGGCCAGGTCGTAGTCCTGGGGGGCCATCAGGCCGGGGTGCTCGGCGGTCTCACCGCCGATGAGGGCGCAGCCCGACTGAACGCAGCCCTCGGCCACACCGGAGACGATGGAGGCCACCTTCTCCGGCTCGTTCTTGCCGATGGCGATGTAGTCCAGGAAAAACAGGGGCTTGGCGCCGCAGCAGATGATGTCGTTGACGCACATGGCCACGCAGTCGATGCCGATGGTGTCGTGCCTGTCCAGCAGCTGGGCCAGGCGGATCTTGGTGCCTACGCCGTCAGTGCCGGAGACCAGCACCGGCTCCTTGATCCCAGACAGGTTGGGGGCGAACAGGCCGCCGAAGCCGCCGATACCGCTGACCACTCCGGAGATCATGGTGCGGGCCACGTGCTGTTTCATGAGCTGTACGCCCTTGTAGCCGGCCTCAATATCCACGCCGGCGGCAGCGTAGGACGCGGAATGGGAATTATCCATAGGAGAACCTCCAAACAATCATTGTAGGGGGCGGCCTCTGTGCCGCCCCGATTTATAGGGCAATAACAACGGGGAAACGGGGCGGCGCAGAGGCCGCCCCCTACATTATTCCCTCCCTGACCAGCAGTAGGTGCACACCTTATCCCGGTCGAGGCCGATGGCCTCCAGCAGGCCGTCCAAGGATTGGTAGCCCAGGGAGTCGAAACCGAATTTCTCGCAGATGGTCTTCAGCATGCACTGGCCCCGCTGGGTGGAGGAATCCGCGTACTCCTCCAGGTGTTGCTGACCCTCGTCGCCCTCCAGCTCCTGGATGGTGCGCCGGGCCAGCAGGTCCATATCGGAGTTTCCCCGGGAAAAGTTCAGATACTTGCAGCTGTACATAATGGGGGGGCAGGCGGAGCGCATGTGGACCTCCTTGGCCCCGGATTCGTAGAGAAATTCCACCGTTTCCCGCAGCTGGGTGCCCCGGACGATGGAATCGTCCACAAAGAGCAGCTTTTTGCCCTGGATCAGCTCGGGGACAGGGATCTGCTTCATCTTGGCCACCTGGTTGCGCACATCCTGGTTGGTGGGCATAAAGGAGCGGGGCCAGGTGGGGGTGTACTTGACAAAGGGGCGGGCGAAGTGCTTGCCGCTGGCGTTGGCGTAGCCGATGGCGTGGGGGATGCCTGAGTCTGGGACGCCGGCCACGTAATCCACGTCGGGCAGGGTGCCCCGTTTCTTCTCGTCTCGGGCCATAATCGCGCCGTTTTGGTAGCGCATGACCTCCACATTGACCCCCTCGTAGTTGGAGTTGGGGTAGCCGTAGTAGCTCCAGAGGAAGGCGCAGATTTTCATCTCCTCCCCGGCGGGGGAGAGGACGTCGAAGCCGTCCGGGCGGATACGGATAATCTCCCGGGGGCCCAGCTCATAGGCGTCCTCATAGCCCAGCTTGTGGTAGGCGAAGGACTCAAAGGAGACACAGTGCCCCTTGTCGTTTCTGCCGATGAGGACGGGCAGGCGGCCCACTCGGTCCCGGGCGGCGATAATCTCGCCGTCGTCAGTGAGGATAAGCAGGGTGAGGGAGCCGGCCACCGCCTCCTGGGCATGGAGAATACCGTCAACCAGGTTGTCCTTCTGGTTGATGAGGGCGGCGGCCAGCTCGGTGGAGTTGACTCTGCCGGAGCTCATGGCCATAAACTGGTGGCCGTGGTCGGAGAAGTATTCGTCAACCAGCTGCTCGGCATTGTTGATAATTCCCACAGTGGTGATGGCGTACAGCCCCAGGTGGGAGCGGACCAGCAGGGGCTGGGGGTCGGTGTCGCTGATGCAGCCGATGCCGGAGCAGCCGTGGAACTTGGTCAGGTCCTTCTCAAACTTGGTGCGGAAGGGGGTGTTCTCAATGGAGTGGATCTGCCGCTGAAAGCCGTCTTTGGCGTCGTGAAGAATCATGCCGCCCCGGCGGGTGCCCAGATGGGAGTGGTAGTCCACCCCGAAGAAGATATCAAGGGAGACGTCCTGCGTAGAGACGGCTCCGAAAAAGCCACCCATGGATGTTCCTCCTTATTTGCCCAGGAGGCGGCGGCTCATCTCCTGATAAGCGCCCTCCACGTTGCCCAGGTCCCGGCGGAAGCGGTCCTTGTCCAGCTTTTCCCCGGTCTTGGAGTCCCAGAAGCGGCAGGTGTCGGGGGAAATCTCGTCGGCCAGGACAATGGTGCCGTCGGAGGTCTTGCCAAACTCCAGCTTGAAGTCCACCAGGGTGACGCCGCAGGCGAGGAGCTCCGCCTTGAGGAAGTCGTTCACCTGGAAGGCGTACTTCTTGATGAGCTCAATCTCCTCCCAGGTGGCCAGGTGGAGGGCCACCGCGTGGTAGTCGTTGATGAGGGGGTCGTGGAGGTCGTCGTTCTTGTAGGAGAACTCGATGGTGGGGGCGTCGAAGACGATGCCCTCCTCCACGCCGTAGTGCTTGGCAAAGGAGCCGGCGGAGATGTTGCGGATAATGACCTCCAGGGGGACAATGGACACCTTTTTCACGGCGGTTTCCCGCTCGTTCAGCTCCTCCACAAAGTGGGTGGGCACCCCGGCCTTCTCCAGCTGCCCCATGAGGAAGTTGGTCATCTGGTTGTTGATGGCCCCCTTGCCGGTGATGGTGCCCTTCTTCAGGCCGTCAAAGGCGGTGGCATCGTCCTTGTAGGACACGATGACCACGTCGGGGTCCTCGGTGGCAAATACCTTCTTGGCCTTGCCCTCGTAGAGCTGCTCCAGTTTATTCATGATAATACATCCTTTCAAAATTTGGTGTAGAGGCGGATAATATCTGCCCGTGGACAAATGCGTGTGATAGCGGGCGGCTGATAGCCGCCCCTGCAAAACGGACTTCATCAGCCCCTCAGCTCCGATTGGAGCTTGGCCTCCTTCTCGGCGATCTGCTGAGCCATCTTCTCCCGGGCCTGGTCCAGCTTGGCGGCCAGGGCGTCGTCGGAGACCGCCAGAATCTGGGCGGCCAGGACGGCGGCGTTTTTGGCCCCGTTGATGGCCACAGTGGCCACGGGGATGCCGCTGGGCATCTGGACGGTGGCCAGCAGGGCGTCCAGGCCGTCCATGGCGCCCCCCCTCATGGGGATGCCGATGACAGGCAGGGTGGAGTTGCCGGCGAAGGCCCCGGCCAGATGGGCGGCCATACCGGCGGCGCAGATGAGCACGCCGAAGCCGTTGGCCCGGGCGCTTCCGGCAAAGTCGGCGGCGGCGGCGGGGGTGCGGTGGGCGGAGAGAATGTGGGCCTCATAGGGGATTCCGAACTCCTCCAGCTGCTTGCAGGCCCCCTGGACCACAGGCCAATCGCTGTCGGAGCCCATGATGACAGCCACTTTTTTCATATGTGACACTCCTTTCAAAAAGCGCAGGCTATCTGCGGATAGACAGATAGCCTGCGTATTATGGGGCGATTTTGGGCGGATTGGGGCCATAAAAGTGAAGAAATCGGTAAAAGTTAAGCATGACAGGCCCTCCTCTTCCCCTGAAAAATATCAAATCCCATTTTATAGGTAAATCAGGCAATTTGCAATAGGGAGAAAAATTTTTTGTATGTTTGTACAAGAAACAGGCGGGAATCGACAAAAAAGTAGGGGCCGCCGTCCACGGCGGAACGTCCTACAGCAGTCCGGCCGTGGTGAGAATCCGCTCCACCTCGTTTACCCGGACGGGCCAGGCGGTCTGAGCGGCCCGGTCCATCCGGCGTCTGGCCAGGCCGGGGGCCTCCTCCAGGGCGTGGGCGCACAGGGTGACGAACTCCTCCAGCTCATGAGCCCCGTAGACCACGTCGGGGAACTGCTCCACCTGGTCGGGCCACAGCATGGACACCACCGGCTTGCCGGTGGCCAGATACTCATACAGCCGGGGGGAGACCACCTCGTCAAAGGGCAGGTCCATCCGGGGCAGGTCCATCAGCACCTGACAGCGGTAGAGCCAGTCGGGCACCTCCGCCGCCGGCCGGGGGCCGGTGAGATACACATTGGACAGCCTGTCCAGCTGCCGCAGGAAGGGGTTACGCTTATCCACTGCCCCCAGCAGGAGAAAGCCCCAGTCGGGCCGCGCCTGGGCGGCGTAGAGCACAGGGGACAGATCCAATCCCTCCCGGACAGCCCCGGCCCAGCCGAAAATGGGGGCGGTCACCCCTGGCATGGGGTCGGGGCGGCGGAGGCTGGGGTCGAACAGGGGCAGGTTGATGCCGTTGGGCAGCAGGGCGATGTTGGCGCTGCACGGGGCCAGCCGCTCCCGGAGCAGGGGGGAGGCGGCAAAGACCACGTCCGCCGCCTGGGCCAGGCTGCCCTCCCAGTGGACAGGGGGGCCGTCCCACACCCGGTCGCAGTCGTAGACCAGGGCGCCGTACTCCAGCCGGTCCACCAGGTGGACGTGGCGGGGGTGGGTGGTCCACAGCAGGGGCTCCCTGAAGCGCTTGCGGGCGGCGGTGTCCTGTATAAAACGGCTGATCTTGTTCCAGGCCATCTGAAACAGGCGGCGGTACTGCTCTGAGATGGGAAAAAGAATGGGGGGCAGGGTGTAGGCCGTCACGTTGGGGCGGACCTGCCGGCCCTTTTTTAAGAAGGACTTGTCCCGGGGGGATTGGGCGGGGGAGAAGTAGAGCACCTGGCAGTCCCGCAGCCGGGAGACAATCTGCTGGGTGCGGCCGGGAAGCCGGTTGGACCAGGGCTCGTTGGACAGACAGAGGATTTGCTTCAAGAGAGATGACCTCCGAAAAATTAGTGTTGACTTGCGGAAAAAAAGCTTTATTATTATAGTATAGAATATGAAAAGGGTCAAGGGAGGTTTTTTCATGTTGGAGAGCTTGCTCCAGCTGGACGGCCGGCTGCTGGTGGCCATCCAGGGGCTGCACACGGCCTGGCTGGACCCCATTGTGTCCATCTACACCAAGCTGGGGGACGCGGGTATCCTGTTTATCGCCCTGTCCCTGGCTATGCTGCTGTACAAGCCCACCCGGAAGGCGGGGGCGCTGGCACTGTGCGCCATGATTTTGGGCCTGCTGGTGACCAATGTCACCATCAAGCCCCTGGTGGAGCGGGCCCGGCCCTGGCTGGACTGGCCTATCGTCCCCCTGGTGACGGAGAAGGACCCCAACTCCTTCCCCTCGGGCCACACCTGCGCCGCCTTCGCCGCCGGGATGATCTGGCTGCGGGCCCTGCCCTGGCGGTGGGGACGAATTACTGCCGTGGTGATAGCCGTCCTCATGGGCCTGTCCCGGCTGTACGTGGGGGTCCACTACCCCACCGATGTGCTGGCAGGCGGAGTCATCGGCGCCCTGTGCGCCTGGGTGGTCTGGAGGGCATATCAGGCTTATGAGGAGAGAAGAAACCGCGTCTATTAAACCAATATAAAATGGAGGAAAGAATTATGTGGAAGAATGTCGGCTACTATAACGGAAAGATGGGCCCCCTGGAGGAGATGGAGGTGCCCATGGGGGACCGGGCCCTCTATTTCGGCGACGGCATCTACGAGGCCACCTGCGTGGCCAACCGCATCCCCTTCGCCATTGAGGACCATCTGGACCGGATGTACAACAGCCTGCGCCTGCTGGAGATCCCCTTCAAAATGGAGCGGGACCAGGTGAAGGCGGAGCTGCAGAAGGTGATTGACGCGGCGGAGGACTCCCCCGTCCACTTCCTGTACTGGCAGATCACCCGGGGCAACAGCCCCCGGAACCATGTGTTCCCCAAGGGAGTGGAGCCCTCCCTGATGATCTTTGTCAAGCCCCACACCATGAAGTCCATGGACATCCCCTACAAGCTCATCTCCCTGGAGGACAACCGCTTTAAGCTGTGCAACATCAAAACCCTGAACCTGATTCCCAGCGTGCTGGCCAACCAGCGGGCGGCGGAAGCCGGCTGCGACGAGGCGGTGCTCCACCGGGGCAGCCGGGTGACTGAGTGCGCCCACAGCAACATCTCCATCCTGAAGGACGGCGTGCTGCGCACCGCCCCCACCGACGAGCTCATCCTCCCCGGCGTCACCCGGAAGCACCTGCTGGCCCTGGCCCGGGAGCACGGCATCCCCACGGTGGAGGAGCCCTTCTCCATGGTGGAGCTGATGAACGCGGACGAGGCCATCGTCACCAGCTCCAGCGCCCTGTGCATGAGGGTGGAGTCCATCGACCATATCCCCGTGGGGGGCAGGGATCCCCAGCGGATTAAGCTGCTCCAGGATGCCTACCTGGCAAAGTTCCGCCGGGAGACAGCCAGATAAAAAATATTCGCCGGATGTCTCTGGACATCCGGCGAATTATGTTTGAGGGGTGCTCAGGAGGCCAGAAAGGCCTCGATCTGCTCTCTGGTAGGCAGGGCGGGGATAGCCCCCTTTTTCTGGACCGTGAGAGCCCCGGCGGCGTTGCCGTACTCCATGGCCCGGCGGACCACCGCCTCGGTGAGCTGCCCGGTCTGTTCCACGCCCTGGATACGCAGGCTGGACAGGAAGGCGCCCCAGAAGGAGTCGCCGGCGCCGTTGGTGTCCACACAGGTCACCTTGTGGCTGGCCACATCCCAGCAGGCTCCGCCGAAGAAGCACCGGGCGCCCGCCCCACCCAAGGTCTCTACGACGACGGAGATTCCATAGTCTTTCATCAGGCCGGGCAGGGCCTCCTCGCCGCCCACCATGCCTACCTCCTCGTCGGAGACCTTGAGCAGGTCCACGTAGGGGAGAATCTCCCGCACCTTGGCGGCGCAGGCCCCCTGATCGTCGTTCCACATCACATTGCGGTAGTTTACATCGAAGCTGACCAGCTTTCCCAGCTCATGGCCCAGGCGCAGGGCCTTGGCGGTGGCCTCCGCCGCGGGGGAGGCGGAAAGGGAGCAGGAGCCGGCGTGGACGATGACGCTGTTTTGGATGTCCTCCTCCTTGACGGCGGACTCCTCCAGGAACATGTCGGCCCCCGGTTTCCGGGCGAAGGTAAAGCTGCGGTTGCCGTCGGGGGCCAGGGTAACAAAGGCCAAGGTGGTAATCGCCCTGTCGCACAGCCGGGGGTTGATGACCCGAACTCCGTTTTCCTCCATGGTTTGTACCAGGAAGTGGCCGAAATCGTCGTTGCCCACGCTGCTGCAAACCCCTGCGGACAGGCCGCTGCGGGCAGCGGCGATGGCGGCGTTGCCCGGCGCGCCGCCGGGATTGCGGATATAGCTGGCCGGCTCGCTGCCGGGGGTAAAGTCAATTACAAGTTCTCCAAGGCTGTACAGGTCCATAGCGCATCCGCCCTTCTGATAAAATGTTGTCTCTATTATAGCAGATTCTCCCACAATTTCAAGACGGAAACAAAACAAAAGGGACCGCCCGCGGGCGGTCCCTTTCAAAGCGAATTGGCGGAGTTGAATCTCAGCTCCTGGGGGAGGCGGGCTCCAACTCCAGAGGGCCGAACTCGGAGAAGGGGTCGTCGCCCTCGGTGTCGTTCTCCTCCTCATCCTCGTCCACGCTGAAGTCAAGATTGACCTCCCGCTCGGGGCGGCGGCGGGCCTGAGCAATCAGGTTGCCCTCGTCGTCGATGATGTCCTCCTGGCGGTACTGGGCCAGTCCGGAGCCGGCGGGAATCAGCTTGCCGATGATAACATTCTCCTTCAGGCCCTGGAGGCGGTCCACCTTACCCTTGATAGCGGCCTCGGTGAGCACCTTGGTGGTCTCCTGGAAGGAGGCGGCGGACAGGAAGGACTCGGTGGCCAGAGAGGCCTTGGTGATGCCCATGAGCAGGCGGGTGCAGGTGGGCAGGACCAGGTCCTCTCCCATCTCGTTCTTCTCCCCCGCGTCAATACGGGCCTGAACAGCGTCCTGGGCGTCCAGGAAGTCCACCAGATCGACGGTGGAGCCGGACAGCAGCTCAGAGTCGCCGGCCTCCTCCACCCGGACCTTGCGCATCATCTGGCTGACAATCACCTCAATGTGCTTGTCGTTGATGTCCACGCCCTGCTGGCGGTAGGGCTTCTGCACCTCGCAGATCAGGTAGTTGTGGCAGTCGGACAGGCCGCGGATGCGCAGCACGTCGTGGGGAGAGAGCACGCCCTCGGTGAGCTCCACGCCCTTCTGCACCACGTCGCCCTCCTTCACCTTGATGCCGGAGGAGTAGGGCAGGGCGTAGGTGACCACCTCGCCGTCGTCGGCGGTGATGGTGACGTTGCACATCACGTTGCGCTTGGTCTCCTCAATGGACACCCGGCCGGAGATCTCGGCCAGCTGGGCCATCTTCTTGGGCTTGCGGGCCTCAAACAGCTCCTCCACGCGGGGAAGACCCTGGGTGATGTCGCCGCCGGCCACGCCGCCGGTGTGGAAGGTACGCATGGTAAGCTGGGTGCCCGGCTCGCCGATGGACTGGGCGGCGATGATGCCCACCGCCTCGCCGGCGCCCACGGGCTCGCCGATGGCCAGGTTGATGCCGTAGCACTTGGCGCACACGCCGGACCGGGCCCGGCAGGTGAGGACGGAGCGAATCTTGACCTGGTGCAGCCCATGGTCCTCCAGAATTTTGGCGTCGTCCTTGCGGAGCATGGTGTCCTTGGTGAAGAGTACCTCGCCGGTGGCGGGGTCGAGGATATCCTCGGTGGGGTAGCGGCCGTGGACCCGCTCGGCAAAGGTCTCGATAACCTGGCCGTGCTCCTCAATCTCGCTGACCAGGATGCCGTCGCTGGTGCCGCAGTCCTCCTCCCGGATGATAACCTGCTGGGACACGTCCACCAGGCGGCGGGTCAGGTAGCCCGAGTCGGCGGTACGCAGGGCGGTGTCGGCCATGCCCTTCCGGGCGCCTCTGGAGGAGATGAAGTACTCCAGCACGGACAGGCCCTCACGGAAGTTGGCCTTGATGGGAATCTCGATGGTGCGGCCGGCGGTGTCGGCCATCAGGCCGCGCATACCGGCCAGCTGGCGGATCTGAGCCATGGAGCCGCGGGCGCCCGAGTCGGCCATCATGAAGATGGGGTTGTACTGGTCCATGGACTCCTGGAGGGCGTCGGTGACGTCCTTGGTGGTCTTCTCCCAGGCGGACACGGTGAGGCGGTAGCGCTCGTCGTTGGTGATAAGGCCCCGGCGGTACTGCTTGTCGATGCGGACGATCTCCTTCTCCGTCTCGCCGATGAGCTCATACTTCCGGGCGGGGACGGTCATGTCGGCAATGGCCACGGTGAGGGAGCCCACGGTGGAGTAGTGGTAGCCCAGGTCCTTGATGGCGTCCAGCATACCGGCGGAGGTGGTAAAGCCGTGCTTGGTGATGCACCTGTCGATAATCTTGCCCAGCTGCTTCTTGCCCACCACAAAGTTGACCTCGGGCTCAAACATGGTCTCGGGGTCAGTGCGGTCCACAAAGCCCAGATCCTGGGGAATGGCCTCGTTGTAGATGAGCCGGCCCACGGTGGTGGTGACCAGCTTGTGGCGCATCTCGCCGTCCACCTCCCGGTACAGGCGGACCTGGATGGGGGTGTGGAGGGTGACGACGCCGGCGTCGTAGGCCAGCATGGCCTCGTCCTTGTCGGCGAAGGCGTGGTTCACGTCCCTCTCATCCCGGGTGTAGGTGAGGTAGTAGGCGCCCAGGATCATGTCCTGAGAGGGGATGGTAACCGGGCCGCCGTCCTGGGGACGGAGCAGGTTGTTGGCGGAGAGCATCAGCACCCGGGCCTCGGTCTGGGCCTCGGCGGACAGGGGGACGTGGACGGCCATCTGGTCGCCGTCGAAGTCGGCGTTGAAGGCGGTGCACACCAGGGGATGGAGCTTGATGGCCCGGCCCTCCACCAGCACCGGCTCGAAGGCCTGGATGCCCAGACGGTGCAGGGTGGGGGCGCGGTTGAGCATGACCGGGTGGTCTTTAATGACGAACTCCAGGGCGTCCCACACGGCGGCCTCGCCCTTCTCCACCATCTTCTTGGCGGCCTTGATGTTGTTGGCCAGGCCGTCGTCCACCAGCTTCTTCATGACGAAGGGCCGGAACAGCTCAATGGCCATCTCCTTGGGCAGACCGCACTGGTAAATCTTCAGGGAGGGGCCCACCACGATGACGGAACGGCCGGAGTAGTCCACGCGCTTACCCAGGAGGTTCTGGCGGAACCGGCCCTGCTTGCCCTTGAGCATATCGCTCAGAGACTTCAGTGCCCGGTTGTTGGCCCCGGTGACCGCCCGGCCCCGGCGGCCGTTGTCAATGAGGGCGTCCACCGCCTCCTGGAGCATCCGCTTCTCGTTGCGGACGATGATGTCGGGGGCATTGAGCTGGATCAGCCGCTTCAGGCGGTTGTTCCGGTTGATGACCCGGCGATACAGGTCGTTTAAGTCGGAGGAGGCGTAGCGCCCGCCGTCCAGGGGGACCATGGGCCGGATTTCGGGGGGAATGACGGGCAGAACATCGATAATCATCCACTCGGGCTTGTTGCCGGAGATGCGGAAGGCGTCCACCACCTCCAGCCGCTTGATGATCTTCACCTTCTTCTGGCCGGAGGCGTCCTTCAGCTCCTTGCGCAGCTGCTCGGACAGCTCATCCAGATTGATCTGCTGGAGCAGCTTCTTCACCGCCTCGGCGCCCATACCGGCGTCGAAGTCGTCCTCGTACTTCTCCCGCATGTCCCGATACTCTTTTTCAGAGAGAATCTGATTCTTGGACAGGGGGGAGAAGCCGGGGTCGATGACGATATAGGCGGCAAAGTACAGCACCTTCTCCAGAATCCGGGGGCTGATGTCCAGCAGCAGGCCCATCCGGGAGGGGATGCCCTTGAAGTACCAGATGTGGCTCACCGGGGCGGCCAGCTCAATGTGGCCCATCCGCTCCCGGCGGACCTTGGCCTTGGTGATCTCCACACCGCAGCGGTCGCACACCTTGCCCTTGTAGCGGATCTTCTTGTACTTGCCGCAGTTGCACTCCCAGTCCTTGGTGGGGCCAAAGATTTTCTCGCAGAACAGGCCGTCCTTCTCAGGCTTCAGGGTGCGGTAGTTGATGGTCTCCGGGCGCTTTACCTCGCCGAAGGACCACTCGCGGATCTGCTCGGGGGAGGCGATTCCGATTCGGATCGCGTCAAACTCAGCGTAGCTCATGCTTTAATCTCCTCCCTTTGTCAATTATAGTCGTCTTCGGCGAAGAGGGCGTCGTCGGGCTCCTCCTCCGCCGTTCCCAAGGTTAAGTCGTCGTCGTCGCTCTCACCCTTAAAGGTGAAGCCGCCGGCGGAGGCAAAGTCGTCGCCGGCCTGATAGGCAAAGTCGTCCTCCCGGTCGTAGTAGTCGTCCCGGACGGGCTGGTAGCCGTCGTCCTCGTCGTCCTTCAGCTCGATCTCGTTGCCCTGGGCGTCCAGCACCTTCATATCCAGGCACAGGGACTGGAGCTCCTTGATGAGCACCTTAAAGGACTCAGGCACACCGGGCTTGGGCACGTTCAGGCCCTTGACAATGGCCTCGTAGGTCTTTACACGGCCGGTGACATCGTCGGACTTCACCGTCAGAATCTCCTGGAGAGTATAGGCGGCGCCGTAGGCCTCCAGGGCCCACACCTCCATCTCTCCGAAGCGCTGGCCGCCGAACTGGGCCTTGCCGCCCAGAGGCTGCTGGGTGACCAGGGAGTAGGGGCCGGTGGCCCGGGCATGGATCTTGTCGTCCACCAGGTGGTGGAGCTTGAGGAAGTAGACGTAGCCCACGGTGACCGGGTTGTCGAAGCGCCGGCCGGTGCGGCCGTCATACAGCCAGTTTTTGCCGTCGATGATGCGCAGCCTGCGCTGGCTCTGCCAGGCGGCCACCTGCTTTGCGTCGGCCATCTCCTCGGAGGTGAGGGGGCGCATCTCCTGGCCCTCCTCGCCGGCCAGATAGAGGGGCTTGCCGATGAGGGGCTCGTCGACGCCCACCTCCCGGGCCAGGCCCGCCAGCTTCAGGCACTCCTGAATGTCGGCCTCAGTGGCGCCGTTGAAGATGGGGGTGGCCACCTTCCAGCCCAGAGTCTTGGCGGCGTAACCCAGATGGACCTCCAACACCTGGCCGATGTTCATACGGGAGGGCACGCCCAGGGGGTTCAGCACGATGTCCAGCGGGGTGCCGTCGGGGAGGAAGGGCATGTCCTCCTGGGGCAGGATGCGGGACACCACGCCCTTGTTGCCGTGGCGGCCGGCCATCTTGTCGCCCACGGAAATCTTCCGCTTCTGGGCGATGTAGACCCGGACCACCTGGTTGACCCCGGCGCCCAGCTCGTCGCCGTTCTCCCGGGTGTAGACCTTCACGTCCACCACGATGCCCGCCTCGCCGTGGGGCACCTTCAGGGAGGTGTCACGGACCTCCCGGGCCTTTTCGCCGAAAATGGCACGGAGCAGCTTCTCCTCAGCGGTGGCCTCGGCCTCGCCCTTGGGGGTGACCTTGCCCACAAGGTAGTCGCCGGCGCGAATTTCCGCGCCCACCCGGATGATGCCGTGTTCGTCCAGGTCCTTCAGGGCGTCGTCGCCCACGTTGGGGATGTCCCGGGTGATGGTCTCGGGGCCCAGCTTGGTGTCACGGGCCTCGGTCTCATACTCCTCAATGTGGATGGAGGTGAACACGTCGTCCTTCACCATCCGCTCGTTGAGGAGGATGGCGTCCTCGTAGTTGTAGCCCTCCCAGGTCATAAAGCCCATGAGGATGTTCCGGCCCAGGGCGATCTCCCCCCGGTCGGTGGAGGGGCCGTCGGCCAGCACGTCCTGGAAGTCCACCCGCTGGCCCGCGTCCACAATGGGCCGCTGGTTGATACAGGTGGTGTGGTTGGAGCGCAGGTACTTGGTCAGGCGGTAATCCTTGGTTTTGCCGTTGTCGTAGGCCACGGTGATATACCGGGCGGACACCTTGGTGACGGTGCCCGGCCCCTCGGCCAGGATGGCCACCTCGGAGTCGATGCAGTTCTTGTGCTCCTGGCCGGTGGCCACGATAGGGGCCTCGGGCCGGAGCAGAGGGACGGCCTGCCGCTGCATGTTGGCGCCCATCAGGGCGCGGTTGGCGTCGTCGTTCTGGAGGAAGGGGATCATGGCGGTGGCCACCGACACCATCATCTTGGGGGACACGTCCACGTAGTCCACCCGGTGCTTATCCACGGAGATGGTCTCGTTGCGGTGGCGGCAGGTGACCCGCTCGTTCACCAGGCGGCCCTCCTCGTCCACCGGCTCGGTGGCCTGGCCGATGATGAACTCGTCCTCCATGTCGGCGGTCATATAGGTAATCTCGTCGGTGAGCTTGCCGGTGTCCTTGTCCACCTTGCGGTAGGGGGCCTCGATAAAGCCGTACTTGTTGATCCGGGCGTAGGAGGCCAGGTAGGAGATCAGGCCGATGTTGGGACCTTCGGGGGTCTCGATGGGGCACAGGCGGCCGTAGTGGGAGTAGTGGACGTCACGGACGTCGAAGGAGGCCCGGTCGCGGCTCAGGCCGCCGGGGCCCAGGGCGGACAGGCGGCGCTTGTGGGTCAGCTCGGCCAGGGGGTTGGTCTGGTCCATAAACTGGGACAGGGGGGAGGACCCGAAGAACTCTTTAATGGCGGCGGTGACAGGCCGGATATTAATCAGGGACTGGGGGGTGACCACGTCCAGGTCCTGGGTGGTCATCCGCTCCCGGATGACCCGCTCCATGCGGGAGAAGCCGATGCGGAACTGGTTCTGAATCAGCTCGCCCACGCAGCGCAGGCGGCGGTTGCCCAGGTGATCGATGTCGTCAGGGGTGCCGATGTTGCTGGCCAGGCAGTTCAGGTAGTTGATGGAGGCCATGATGTCGGCCACGGTGATGTGGTTGGGGATCAGCTCCTCTCTGGCCCGGCGGACGGCTTCCTTCAGCTCATCCCCCTGGTACTGGTCCACCAGGGCGCACAGCACAGGGAAGGAGACCATCTCGTCGATGCCCGCGTCGGCGGGATCGAAGCCGGCCAGAGCGACAAAGCCCTTTTTGTCCACCATGTCGTTGGAGAAGACCACAACCTCTCTGCCGTCCACGTCCACCACAGCCCGGTTGACGCCCATGGAGTCCAGCTCCTGAGCCCGCTCCCGGGTAAGGACCTCGCCCGCCTCGGCGATGATCTCGCCGGTGCGGGGGTCGGCCACGGGCTGGGCCAGCCTGCAGCCGGACAGCCGGGCCCACAGGGCCATCTTCTTGTTAAACTTGTAGCGGCCCACGGTGGACAGGTCGTACCGCCGGTGGTCGAAGAAGGTGGCGTTGATGAGGGTCTCGGCGGAGTCCAGCGTGGGGGGCTCGCCGGGGCGCAGCTTGCGGTAGATCTCCAGCATGGCCTCCTCATAGGTCTTGCAGGCGTCCTTCTCCAGGGTGGCCAGCAGCCGCTCGTCCTGGCCGAAGAGCTCCAGAATCTCCGGGTCGGTGCGGGGGCCCAGGGCCCGGATGAGGCAGGTGACGGGCAGCTTGCGGTTCTTGTCGATGCGGACATAGAACACGTCGCTCAGGTCGGTCTCATACTCCAGCCAGGCGCCCCGGCCGGGGATGACGGTGGTGGCATAGGTCTTGTTGTCCGCCTTGTCCACCTCGCGGGTATAGTACATGCCGGGAGAGCGGACGATCTGGGAGACAATCACCCGCTCGGCCCCGTTGATGACAAAGGTGCCCGAGTTGGTCATGATGGGGAAGTCCCCCATAAAAATCTCCTGCTCGTTGATCTGATTGTTCTGGGTGTTGCGCAGCTGCACCTTTACCTTGATGGGGGCGGCGTAGGTGGCATCCCGGGCCTTGCACTCCTCCACGTCGTACTTGGGCTGCTCATCCATGGAGAAGTCCACAAAGGACAGCTCCAGGTTGCCGCCGTAGTCCACGATGGAGCCCACGTCCTTGAAGACCTCTCTCAGGCCTACGTCCAGAAACCACTGGTAGGAGGTCTTCTGCACCTCCAGCAGGTTGGGCATCTCCAGGATCTCCTGATACCGGGCGAAGCTCTTTCGAGGGGTCTTGCCGTACATTACGTCCTTGACGACCATGCTGAAAAATCAACTCACTTTCTTCAGAATTGATGGTTGGTTGTCACTTTTTTGGGCCGGATTTTGGGGAAAGGGGGAGAAATTGCCGTCAGTATGCACAATAAGGAAGAAAGAGGAAGAGGCGATACACACGGACGTGTGGGCGGTTTTGCCGCTCTTGCTCTTGCCAATTTCTCAGGGGTGTGCTACACTGACACTGTAACCATGGGAATTTATCCGATTTTTGCAAGGGGACACAAAAGCATTTTATTTTACCATAGATGGGAGCAGTTGTCAAGGCCTGCCCCATTTTTTTCTGGACTTTTTTGCCTCTGATCCGGAATTGAGGCTGGGGAGGAGGCTGGAGCGGCCTGTAAGAAATAATAAAGAGAGGGAAAATTATGAAAAAGGCCTTTCTATTTTGAAATAGATTTGTTATAATTCAGTAGAATTGACTTCCCTGCCGTCAATTGTCCGGTGCTGCGGGCTTTTGATGATGTTGTGTGAGGAGCGGAAATATGGAGCATCTGGAAAAGATTTTAGTAATTGATGACAGCTCAGTCCAGGCGGATATGCTGCGGTCCATTCTGGAGGAGGAGTATGATATCACGGTGGCCCATACCGCTGAGACGGGGCTGCACTGCGCCAGAGTGGGAAATTTTTCTCTGGTTCTGCTGGACGTGATTATGCCCGGGATGGACGGCTTTGACATGCTGCAAAAGCTGCAGGAGGAGGTCGTCACCGAGCATGTGCCGGTGATTCTGATTACCAGCCTGCGGGATGCGGAGTATGAGGAGCGGGGACTTGTTCTGGGGGCGGTGGACTACATCACCAAGCCCTACCACGCCCCGATCGTCAAGGCGAGGGTGGACACCCACGTCAAGCTCTACCGCTACCGGGCCCAGGTGGAGCAGCAGTCGATGGTGGACCCTGTGGCGGGGGTGCCCAACCGCCGCAGCTATAATACCGCCTGCCATGACAAGTGGCAGGAAGCGATCCGGTTTCAGCAGCCCATTTCACTGTGCATGTTTGATATCGACCGCTTTAAACTGTATAACGACACCTTTGGCCATCCGGCGGGAGACCGTGTGATCCGGGCCGTGGCCCAGACGGCCACCTCCTTCCTCCGCCGGAGCACCGATTTTTTTGCCCGCTACGGCGGGGAGGAGTTTGTGGCCATTCTGGTGGGCAGTGAAGCGGATGCTGCCTTTGAGTACATGAAAAAGGTCCGTCAGGCGGTGGAGGACCTGCATATCCCCCACGCCCCGGAGGCCTCCCGGTGGGTGACAGTCAGCATTGGAGGGGTCACCATCGCGCCTGAGACGGAGGACTCCTATGACACCTACTTAAAAATTGCGGACACCATGCTGTACGACGCCAAGCGCTTTGGCCGGAACCAGGTGGTCTGGTCCAACGAGAAGATGGAACAGCAGAAAGAAAAATAAGAAGCCGGAGGAAGATGTGAAATGGGACTGTTTGACGCGTTCCGAAAGAGCCCGAAGGAGAGACAGGCGGAGGAGGCCCGCAAGCGGGCGGCAAGAGAGGACCTGGACGTCTATTCCGGCATGCGGGTTGAGGTGACCAGCGGCGACGGGCGTATTTTTCTGGTGGCCAGGCTGTCTGATCTGCGGGGGGACCGGGCCCAGCTGGAGCCGGGAGCGAACGGCAGCCTGCTCACATGGTCAGACAAGCCCCAGCCGGTGACCCTGCGGGGCTACAGCAGCAAAGAGGGACGGACGGTAATTATGGAGGGCACCATCCGCATGGGGGCCAACAGGCTGTGGCAGGCGGAGCGGCTGGGCCTGGTGGAGCAGTCGGAGCAGCGGGCCAACATCCGCGTGGGGACTGATTTGATGGGAAGCTTTACCCTCATCGACCGGCCCTCCGTGCCGGAGGAGTGCTGCCAGATCAAGAATATAGGCATGGGCGGCGCCTGCATCGGCTCCCAGGCCCGCCGGGACGTGGGCGACAAGCTTTCCGTGTGGGTGGAGCAGCTTCTGGAGCTGGAGGATGTAGCGCTGACCTGTCAAATTCTGCGCATTGATAACCGCAAGCCGGGCTATTTTGAATACGGCTGCCGCTTTGTGGATTTAAGCGAGGAGACAGAGCGCCACCTCTTCCGTGCGGTGTACGCGCTGTATCACGGGCTGTACTGAGAGAAGGGGGCCTGTTCCCGTCCGCAGTTCCAAGGGATTTTCTGGATTTGCAAGAAAAGTATTGAAATGTCCTCCGGTGCTGTGCTATACTGAAGCTACTGCCGTACGCAATACCTTAAATTTGAAATGAGGATGTTATCTATGCGTAAAAGTATTAAGAGAACGGTATTTATTCGTGTCGTTGCGGCGCTGATGTCTATTCTGCTGTTCAGCGGAGTGACGACCTTTAACCTGCTGCGGATCAAGGGCATGCAGGTGAATAACGCCGAGACTGCGGCTGTGCTGAACCGGGCCCAGTCCGCCGAGGCCGCCCACTACCGCTGGGCGCTGAACCTGAGCAATGCCCTGTATGCCGGGGGCCAGTTCCCCGGAACCGACGACACCCAGTGTGTCCTGGGCCAGTGGATCTACGGGGAGGCCGGCACAGATGACGAGACGATCCTGGCCCTGCGCAAGGAGATCCAGCCCCTGCACAAGCAGCTGCACCAGTCCGTGGGAGAGGTGCAGTCGCTGATGAGCGCCAGCCCTGCGCGGGCACAGCAGTATTATCAGGATACCATCCAGTCCAACCTGACCACCCTGGTGGGCAAGCTGGACAAGGTGATTGAGCGGGCAACCAGTCTGTCTGAGGAGAGCACCGAGCAGATGCGCACCACCATTGTGCTGATGGAGGTGATTACCGGTGTCTGCCTGGTGCTGGCCCTGTTCTGCCTGATCAGCCTGGTGCTCTATGTGCTGAAGAATGTGCTGGCTCCCATTCTGCACATCACCCGGCAGGTCCAGCCGCTCCACGACGGCCGCCTGGATCTGGCGCTGGACCACAAGACCGACGACGAGCTGGGCGACCTGGCCGGCACGCTGGAGAAGGCCATGGAGCTGATCCGGGGCTACATCTGGGATCTGAACCGGATTATGGAGCAGCTGGCCGGCGGCAATTTCGACGTGAAAACGGCCACCCCCTTTATCGGCGACTTCCGCTCCATTGAGGAGTCTATCGACGCGCTTACCACCCGGCTGTCCGCCACCATCGACAATATCTGCCAGGCCCAGAACCGGGTGTCCGGCAATGCGGAGCATCTGTCCAGCGGTGCCCAGAGCCTGGCCCAGGGCGCAACCGAGCAGGCCAGCGCCGTGGAGGAGCTGTACGCCACCCTGGACACTCTGTCTCAGAACGCGTCTCAGAATGTGTCCGCCGCCGCCGAGGCCCAGGAGAACGCCCGTCTCACCGGCGAGCAGGTGACCATCAGCGGCCGGCAGATGCAGGATATGGTGGCCGCTATGAAGGATATCACCGAGGCCTCCCAGCAGATTGAGAAGATTATCGCCACCATTGAGAACATCGCCTTCCAGACCAATATCCTGGCCCTGAACGCCGCCGTGGAGGCCGCCCGGGCGGGGGCCGCCGGCAAGGGCTTTGCCGTGGTGGCCGACGAGGTGCGCAACCTGGCCTCCAAGTCCGATGAGGCGGCCAAGGCCACCAAGGGTCTGATCGAGAACTCTGTCCAGGCCACCGAGCGGGGCAGCCATATTGTGGACGAGGTCTCCGATACGCTGAACAAGACGCTGGAGCTGGTTACCCGCTCCAACGAGGCCATCGGCGTGATCGCCCGGGCCGTGCAGAGCGACGCCGAGGCTATCGCCCAGGTGACCGAGGGCATCGGCCAGATCTCCTCTGTGGTCCAGAGCAACTCCGCCAGTAGCGAGGAGTCCGCCGCCGTCAGCGCCGAGCTCTTTACCCAGGTGCAGCGGATGGAGGAGCAGACCAGGCGCTTCAAGCTGAAGGCCTGATTGATTTCAAAATGTCCAACAGGGGGATGGACGGCAGCTGCCGTCCATCCCCTTTCCTGTTCTGCAACCCTTTTGGGAAAAACCGTACTGATAAGGTGAAAGCGCTTTTCAAAACTGAAAAGAGAGGCCTGATATGGAAGACAGACAGATTATAGAGCTGTACTGGGAGCGGGCGGAGGAGGCCATCCGGGAGACAGACGCGAAATACGGCCGGCTGTGCCGGTACATCGCCCAGAATATCCTGGCCAGCCGGGAGGACAGCGAGGAGTGCGTCAACGACACCTGGCTGGGGCTGTGGAACGCCATCCCGCCCCAGCGGCCCAGCCGGTTTTCCGCCTTTGTGGGGCGGATCGCCCGCAACCTGGCGCTGAAACGGTTTGACTATCTCACTGCGGCAAAACGAAACGCGGAGGCGGTCTGTTCCCTGGAGGAGCTGGGGGACTGCGTCTCGGGGAGGGCCAGCGTGGAGGACGAGCTGGAAAACCGGCGGATGGAGGAGGCCATCGACACCTTCCTCTGGTCCCTGGGGGAGGAGAAGCGGACGGTCTTCATCCGCCGCTACTGGTACTTCGACTCCATCGACGTTATCTGCCGCCGCACCGGCTATTCCCGGAGCAAGGTGAAGTCCATGCTCTACCACACCCGCCAGAAGCTGCGGGACTATTTGGAAAGCGAGGGATTTGAACTGTGAACGAGAGACAATTTGCCGACCGTATCGGCAACATCGACGGCCAGCTGGTGGAGGAGGCGCGATACCGCAGGCGAAACAGGGGAGGTGGCTTGCGCCGCTTTCTGGCAGCGGCGGCGGTGCTGGCCCTGATGGCGGTCAGCTTCACCGTGGGGGCGCTGGCCTTCAGCCGGGAGGTCCCGGTAGAACAGGAGACCATTGAGCTGCCCGGCGTTGGGCTGAAGCTTGTCCTGCCGGACAGCTGGAAAGGACGTTACAGAGTTGTCATGGATGAGGATACGCTGGGGTGCGATGTCTATGTCAAGTCGATCTATGAGCAGGAGGGGGAGTGGGCTGAGGCTGGGCTCCTGTTCGGGGTGTATAAGGAGTATGATTACCCTCTGAGCCAAAAGGAGATCGACGAGCTTACCCCTGCCTCCAACTGGCATTTCTTTTCCACACCGGACGCGACTTATGTTATCTCCTATGCCGGAGATGTCCAGTGGGACCCCAGCGATCCGGAACAGGAACAGGTATTCCGTCAGATGCGGGCTGAAATTGACCAGATTCGTTTTCTTGTAGATGGTATTCCGGTGCATTAGCTGTGTGATTTGGGAAGAGAGGTATCTAGCGATGGAAAAGAGAAAAGTTTACAGACAGGCTGGAATCGGGGGCTTCCGCCGGTTTCTGGCCGCGGCGGCGGTGCTGGCCCTGATGGCCGCCAGCTTTACTGTGGGGGCACTGGCCTTCAGCCGGGAGGTCCCGGTAGAACAGGAGACCATTGAGCTGCCCGGCATTGGCCTGACGCTCATTCTCCCGGACAGCTGGAAGGGGCGTTATGAGGTGGAGAAGGATGAGGGTGAATCCTGGTGCAGGGTCTACGCCAGGTCAGTCCTGGAAAAAAACCCGGAATGGGGAGGGGCGCTGTTCTATGTGGACAGGTCCTATGACAGACCCATGACGCCCGAAGAGTTGAATGAGATTTCTCCGATAGCCTGCCGGTACCTGTTCTCCACAGCAGGAGGCACCTACAGCATGAATTACGCCAGCGATGTCCAGTGGGACCTGGAAGACCCGGAGCAGGAGCGGGAATATCGTCAAATGCAGGAAGAAATCAGCCAGATACGCTTTCTGGTGGACGGCGTTCTGTCGGACTGACCTAAAAATACCCGGATTCTCGATAAGAGAATCCGGGTGCTTTAGTACTCAAAAGTATAGGTTTCATAGGCGTTGATGACCTGAGTATCCCTGTAGGAGGACAGCCTGGGCACGTCCTGGCCGTAGTTCATATGAATGTGACCGTGGACGAAGTAGCGGGGCTTGTATTTGTCCATCAGGCCGTTGAAGGCGTCGAAGCCCGTGTGGCACAGGTCCTCGCCGTCGTTAAGCCCCAGGGCGGGGGCGTGGGAGAGCAGGATGTCGAACCCGCCCTGACGGAACAAATCCAGCCTGCGCCTCCGCACCCGGCGGTCCATCTGCCGCTGGGTGTACTGGTGGTCGCCGCTCTGCTTGTAGCGCAGGGAGCCGCCCAGGCCCAGAATACGGACGCCCTGGTAGGTATACAGCTGATCCTCAATACAGATGCAGCCCTCCGGAGGCGTCCGGGCGTACCGGTCGTCGTGGTTGCCGTGGACATAGAGCACCGGGGCGTGGGCGAAGGTGACAATGAAGGACAGGTATCGGGGGTCCAGGTCGCCGCAGGAGAGAATCAGGTCGATTCCCTCCAGCCGGCGCCGGTCAAAGTAATCCCACAGCCAGGGCGACTCATGGTCGGACAACGCCAAAATCCTCATCGGCTCAGCAGTCCTTTCAGCGGGTTCAGGCCCTGGCTTTTTTTCACGGAGAAGGCCTTGTGGAGCTGGAGGAACCCGTCCTTCAGGTCGGACTGGGTAAAGGCCTTCACCTGTTCATAGCCGAAAAATTCCAGATAGAGCAGCAGGGCGTCGGCCACGGTGAGGCGGGTGGACAGCTCCTTGGCGTCCTTGTCTCCGTAGAGGGAGGAGAAGCGGGTGTAAAAGCTGAAGAATTTCCGCCGTTCCTCCTCGGTCCAGGCCTCATTCGGGGCCTTGCCCACCGCCTCCTGGAGGCGGGCGAAGCGGCCTGTGCCGCTGAACCAGAGGTAGTTGATTTTAGACAGGTTGTAGAAGTCCACAAACTCGTAGTAGATGTTGCTGGCCTTGGAGCCGTCCTTGGCGGGGAGGATACGAGTGACCTCGGCGGGGATGCTCACCGCGCCGAAGTACCGCAGAACGCTGACCCGCTTATGGCCCTCCACCACGTAGAAGGTGTGCATATACTCGTAGACCTTGATGGGATCGGTAATGCCCTCTTCCATGTGGGCCTTGCACAGGGCGGCCCATTTGAAGGAGAATTCTGAGTTCTCGTCCATCAGGGGGAGAAAGGAGTGGGAGAAGGCTTTGCTCCGTCCGGCGGAGCGGGTGCCCACGATAAGCTCAATGGGAATCTCCACCAGGCCCAGGTCGACCTCCCCGCAGGTGGTCTCCTCGGCCAGAATCTCGTCCAGTACAGGCAGGTAGGGGGAGCAGCCTCTGGCCTGAGAGCGTTTGGCCTCCTTCAAGCCCATCTGATAGGCCTTGCGATATTCTTCTGAGTACATAGAAATACCTCCGTGCAGCTGAAGAATGTTCAGTTTTGCAGTATAACACAGGAGGAGAGGCCGCGCAAGGGGAAATACCAACAAAGCGAAAGAGGATGGGACATTATTCTTCTCAGGCTTGCGAAAAGAGGAAAGATGTATTATAATAATTGTGACAAAATATTTGCGGCTAACCGCAGAATCTTTAGGAGGAAAAACAAAATGAAGCCTGAGCTGATTCAATGCGCGTTATCCCATGGCCGGCGGTTTGTCCGGTACGGAAAACCGGCCAGCTATATCCCGGAGCTGGCCTCCAAGAATCCCTCGAAGCTGGGGATTGCGGTGTGTGATATGGAGGGAAATATGCTCACGGCAGGGGACTGTGAGGATAAGTTCACCATGCAGAGCATCTCAAAGGTGATCGCCCTGATCCTGGCCCTGGAACAGAACGGCTTTGACAACGTGTTCTCCAAGGTGGGGCTGGAGCCCACCGGCGATTCCTTCAACTCCATGGTCCGCCTGGACCACCTGATTAACAACAAGCCCTTCAACCCCATGATAAACGCCGGGGCCATCGCCGTGGCCAGCACCATCCGGGGGTGTACGCTGGAGGAGCGCAAGGAGGTCAGCCTGGCCTGCGCCCGAAAGCTCACCGGCAACCCGGACCTGGGGGTGGACTACGAGGTGTTTCTGTCCGAGTCGGAGACAGGCTTTAAAAACCGGGCCATTATCTACCTGATGCGGTCCAACGGCATCATTGAGGGCAACTGCGAGGAGCACCTGGAGCTGTATTTCATGCTGTGCTCCCTGGCGTGCAGCTGCAAGGACCTGGCGTTTTTCGCCGCCACCCTGGCCAACAACGGCATCAGCCCTGTGACGGGGGAGCGGCTCATCCAGCCCAGAGTGGTGCGGCTGGTGCGGTCGCTGATGGTCACCTGCGGGATGTACGACTATTCGGGGGAGTTTGCCGCCACAGTGGGCATGCCATCCAAGAGCGGCGTGGGGGGCGGCATCATCTCCTGCGCCATCGGCCAGTACGGCATCGCCACCTACGGCCCCTCTCTGGACGACAAGGGCAACAGCATCGGCGGGCTGAAGATTATGGAGTACTTATCTGACAACATGGGGCTGAGCATATTCTAGGCTCAGGGCGGCCCCCGGGCCGCCCTGAGGTCTCAATGACCCCACAATGTCGCAAAATCTACGGATTTTGCGGCATTTTTATTGAATTTACCATTGCTTTTTCCGGGAACTGTGATATAATAGCCGAAACATCTGGCATATTATCCCATTCCGGCGGCAGGAGCGCCAAAAACGGCCGGCTCCTCCGCGGCGAGGGCCTGAAAGGAAGGGTTCCCCTGTGGACGATTTCTCCTTCTCTATTTTTCCCAACGAAAACTTTTTGGATCTGCGGCTGTACCAGTACGGCTGGGAGCAGTGCGCCCCTCTGCACTCCTTTGGCCCCTTCGTGCGCAACCACTATCTGTTCCACTATGTGATCTCCGGGCAGGGACAGCTGGATGCCGCAGACGAAAACGGAGTGGACCACAGGTATAAAATCGGCCCGGGACAGGGTTTTATGTTGTTCCCCGGACAGGTTACCACCTACAGCGCCCATAAAAGCGACCCCTGGAGATACACCTGGCTGGAATTCGACGGCCTGCGGGTGGCGGAGTATGTGGATCTGGCGGGGCTGAGCCCGGGGCAGCCCATCTACCACCCCCAGAGCCCCGAACAGGGACAGGCGGTGGGGGACACTATGGTCTACATCTCCAGGCACTCGGACCAGTCCCCCCTCCACCTGGTGGGCCACCTGTGCCTGTTTCTGGATGGTCTCATCCAGAGCTCAGCCACCCGCCGTGAGCTCCACGGCGGGTGGCTGAAGGACTTCTATATCCAGGAGGCCATCAATTTTATGGAGCGCAACTATCCCCGGGAGATTACCGTGGAGGAGGTGGCCGATGTCTGCAAGCTGAACCGCAGCTACTTCAGCAAAATATTTAAGGAGAACATGGGCTGTCCGCCCCAGGAGTTTCTCATCCGCCTGCGGCTGACCAAGGCGGCGGATCTGATGAAGGGCACCGGCAGCTCCATCGGCGCTATTGCCGCCCAGTGCGGCTACCCCAACCAGCTCCACTTCTCCCGGGCCTTCCGAAAGCGCTACGGCCTGTCCCCCAGGGAGTGGCGGGCGCAGAATCAGATCAAGAGAAAGCGGTGACCGTCAGGCCACCGCTTTTGCATTATTCCGCTGCGGAAAGATAGAGCTGCAGGGACTGGTAGTCCCCCTGGAGTACGGGCAGGGGGTAGCCGGCGTTCATGAGCACGTCGCCGGGGTAGGCGCCCTGGCCGTTGACTGAGTAGGACAGCTGGGGGTCCAGGCCCTTGAGGAGCAGGGTGCGGAAGGGTGGGGCGGCGTGGACGGTGCCGGACACCAGGGACACCAGAGCCTCCCGGCGGTCGGGGGAGACTTGCTCCCAGGCGGTATAGGGACCGTTGGCGAAGGGGTCGGTGAGGCGGTAGTAGTCCCCCCGCTGGATCAGGTCGTAGTGCTCCTTGAAGAAGGCCACCTGCCGTCTGATGGCCTCCCTCTCCTCCGGGGAGGTTTTGCGCAGGTCCATCTCGTAGCCGAAGGTGCCCGACATAGCCACGGTGGCCCGGGCTTCAATGGAGGTAATCCGCCCGTTCTCCTCGTTGGGCACGGCGGAGACGTGGGCGCCCATAGCGGAGACGGGGTAGCAGAAGGAGGTGCCGTACTGGATGCCCAGCCGGTCGATGGCGTCGGTGTTGTCGCTGCACCAGATCTGGGGGGTATAGTAGAGCATCCCGGCGTCAAAGCGGCCGCCGCCGCCGGCGCAGCCCTCAATGAGAATGTGGGGGAAGTCCCGGCGGAGCTGGTCCAGCAGCTCGTATACCCCCAGAACATACCGGTGGAAGACCTCCCCCTGCCGGCCGGCGGGCAGGGAGGCGGACCACACGTCGGACAGACTGCGGTTCATGTCCCACTTGACATAGGAGATATCGGCGCTGGAGAGGACGGCCTTAATCTGTCCGTAGACGTGCCGGCGCACATCGGAGCGGGAGAAGTCCAGTACCAGCTGGTTGCGGCCCCGGGCGGGGGCCCGGCCGGGGATGCGCAGCACCCAGTCGGGGTGCTCCCGGTAGAGCTGGCTGTCCTCGTTGACCATCTCGGGCTCAATCCAGATGCCAAAGGACATGCCAAGCGCCTGAATGCGGGGCACCAGGGCCTCCAGTCCCCCGGGGAGCTTCTTCTGGTTGACCACCCAGTCTCCCAGGCCGCTGTTGTCGTCGTCCCGCCGGCCGAACCAGCCGTCGTCCATCACCAGCAGCTCGATGCCCAGGGGGGCGGCGGTCCGGGCGAAGTCCACCAGGGTGTCGGCGTCGAAATCGAAGTAGGTGGCCTCCCAGTTATTGATGAGCACCGGGCGGCGCTTTCCCTGGCAGGGGTCCTGAATCAGGTGCTCCCGGATGGCCCGGTGGTACTGCCGGCTCATCTGGCCCAGGCCGGCGGGGGAACAGACCAGCGCCGCCTCGGGGGAGGTGAAGCTCTGCCCGGGCTCCAGGGTCCAGCAGAATTGATAGGGGTTGATGCCCATAACCAGCCGGGCGCTGTCGTACTGACTGCGCTCCACCTGGGCCTCAAAGCTGCCGCTGTACAGCAGCATGGCCCCGCAGCACAGGCCGTAGTCCTCGTTGGCGTCCCGGTCGCAGAGAACTACAAAGGGGTTGTGCTGGTGGCTGGAGGTTCCCCGGACGCTGCCCACCCCCTGGATACCGGGGCGCAGAGGGGCCCGGTCGGGGGAGCGCTCCATCATGTGGCAGCCGTCAAAGGTGATCAGGTCCAGATCGGACCGGAGGAGGTCCAGGCACAGGGAGGCGCACTGGCGCAGGCGTACCGCCTCGGTCCCCTGATTGACCACCCGGACGGCCCGGGTAATCAGGTCGTACTCGGGAAAGACGCCGTAGTACAGCTCCACCCTGACCTGGGCGGCAGTGTCCTCCAGAAAGAGGACCAGGGTTTCAGCGTCTCTGTCCGTCCCGCGGAAGGCGGGCAGGCCCTCCAGGGCATACTTTCCCTGGCGCAGCTCACAGCCGGTATAGCGCAGGTCCGCCGAACAGCTGCCGCAGGGCAGCTCCAGCTCCAGGGAGGGGAGGCGGTAGTCCCCCGTGCCGCAGGTGGAGTACTCCTGAGGGATGGTGTTCAGTGAGTAGGTCCGGTCCGGCCCCGCCTCCACCGGATTGGGGGCGCAGGCCCGGTCGGCGTACCGAACGAGGTAGGACAGGTCGCCGCCGGCGACCCGGGGGCCGTAGTAGGTATGGGTCAGCACATGATACCGGTCGGCCTTCATCTGATAAGTGGTGTTTTGGGTGTGCAGAGTAAAAACTCTGTTTTCCTTGTCGAGCACAATCATAGGGAACCCCCCTGAAAAAGATTTATCGGGCTGATTGTACGGGATTTTTCCTGGAGAGGCAAGTGCGAACCGTAAAAAAGTTTTACAAATTGCCGCCCGGTCTCCACCGGAAAATCGTTGCTTTTAGGGGAACAGCCCCGGCACCTGTAAAAATGTCGGGGCTGTTTCCAAAAGAAGAAGGAGAAAGCTTATTTGCCGCCGGTGGAGGCGATGCCCTCGATGAACTGGCGCTGGAAGATCAGGTAGAGGATGACCATGGGCAGCATAGCCAGCAGGGAGCCCGCCATCAGAATGGGGAAATTGGTGGAGAACTGGCCCCGGAGGGTGGCCAGGCCGGAGGAGAGGGTCATCATGTTCAGGTCGGAGTTGACCACCAGGGGCCACATCAGGTCGCTGTACGCGAACACGGCGGTGAAGATGGTCAGGGCGGCCACGGAGGTGCCTGTCAGGGGGAACATGACCTTATAGAAGGTCTGCCACTGGTTGCAGCCGTCCAGGTAGGCGGCCTCGCCGATCTCCTTGGGGATGCCCATGTAGGTCTGCCGCAGGAAGAACACGCCGAAGGCGCTGACGATGCCGGGGAAGACCAGAGCGAAGATGGTGTTAGCCATGCCCATTTTCGCCACCATCTGATACTGGGGGATGATGAAGATCTGACTGGGCAGGGACATCTGCACCAGCACGATGCCGAACAGCAGCTTCTTGCCCCGGAAGTTCAGCATGGCGAAGGCGTAGCCAGCCATGGAGCTGAAGGCCACGGCGCAGATTACCCGGAAGAAGATGAGCAGGCCGGTGTTCAGATACAGCTTGAGGAAGGGCAGGCTCTTCATGGCGTCGCCGAAGTTGCCGGTCACGATCTCCTCGGGGAAGATGGTGGGGGGCACCTGCATGCTCTCGGGGACGGTTTTCAGACTGGTGAGGATCATCCACACAAAGGGGAAGATCATGATGAGGGAGCCCAAAATCAGGGCCGCGTAGGTGAGGACGGTCGTTCGCTTCTGGGAGGCCTCTAAAGAACGATTTTTCATCTTGTTTCCTCCTTACACGTCGTAGTTGACCCACTTTTTCTGCCCATAGAACTGGATCACGGTGATCATACCGATGAGCAGGACGGTCCAGATGACGATGGCGGAGCCGGTGCCGCGGCTGCCGGCGATGAAGGACTCGCGGTAGAATAAATACATCAGGCTCTGTACGCTGGTGACGGCGGGGTTGGTCTCCTCCACCATCATGTAGATCAGGTCGTAGACCTTGACGGCGGACATCAGGCGCATAATCATCACCACGAACAGAGTGGGGGAGACCATGGGCAGGGTGATGGTGAAGAACTGCTTCACCTTGCCGGCGCCGTCGATGCTGTTGGCCTCGTAGAGGGTTTTCGGGATGTTCTGCAGGCCGGCCAGCAGGAGGACGGCGTCGTAGCCGATGTTGCTCCAGATGGCCACGATAGCGCAGGAGACCATGACGATTTTGGGGTCGGTGATCCAGCCCACATGGGCGCCGAAGACTTGGTTCAGGATGCCGTACTCGCCGTTGAAAATCCAGCGCCACACCATGGTGACGGCGGCGGGGGCGCAGACCATAGGCAGGAAGAAGATGGTCCGGAAGCCGCCCTTGAATTTGATCTTGGCGTTGAGGAGCATGGCCACCAGCAGGGAGAGGAACAGCCCCACGGGTACGGTGAGGATACAGAACAGGATGGTGTTCCAGGTGGCCTTCCAGAACTCGGGGGTCTGGAAGATCTCGGCGTAGTTGGCCAGGCCGATGAATTTATAGTGGCCGAAGCCAAGGTGTTCGCAAAAACTGGTGTAGATGGTCTGAATGAAGGGCCAGATGTTCAGCACCACCAGGCCGATGATGGTGGGGGCTACCATGATCCAGCCCCAGTTTTCTTCCCGCCGGGTGGCGGGGGACAGTTTGTTGTTCACAGAAAATCCTCCTCTCAGTCTCCCGCCAATTTCTTGGCGGTCTCGGTATCTACGATCTTCTGCATATTAGCCAGTGCGGAGTCCAGACTCTGCTGGCCATTGTAGACCTTATTCAGCTCGTCCAGAACGGGGCTCTTCCACTTGGGCTTGGCGGAGTTGTTCACGTTCTGCACGCCGTACTCGAACTGGTCCATGACCATTTCCACATTGATGTCGTAGCCGGCCTTGTCAAAGGCATCGAAGTAGGGCTGCTCGGTGCCATTGTAAGCGGAGATAGCTGCGCCGTAGGAGCTGGCCAGCAGCTGAGCCTCCTCAGTGCCGAAGAACTTGATTACATCCAGGGCGATCTCCCTGGTTTTGCCGTGGGCGGCGGTGGAGTAGCACAAACCGTTGGAGATGGTGGCCCGGCCGTCGCCGCTGACGGGATCGGGGCACTTGGGCATGGGAGCGATATCCCACTTGCCGTCCATATTGGGGAAGTTGATGCACTTGTTCATCAGCTCCCAGTTGCCCTCGATGTACATGGAGCCCACCTCAGAGAAGAAGGCGGTGCCGGGGGCGGTCTCGGCGAAATAGGCCTGCTTGGGGCACCAGTCATAGTTTTGGAGGCCCACATAGAATTCCATGCCCTTTTTGGTGCCGGGCTGGTCGAAGCCGGCCTTGGTGAAGTCCTCGTTCAGAATGTAGCCGCCGGCCTGGTAGACAAAGCTCCAGTAGCCCATCTGGTCGTCGTTGTAGGCCATGTAGCCGTACTTGCCGGTCTTGTCATAGATGGTCTGAGAGGCGTTTACCATGTCGTCCCAGGTCCAGTTCTCGTCGGGGTAGGCTACCCCGGCGGCATCGAACATCTCCTTGTTGTAGATCAGGAAGATGTTGTCCTTGTCCTTGGGCACGCCGTACATCCGGCCGTCGGAGCCCTGGGCGTTGCCAATGGAGATCTCGGAGAAATGGTTTTGATAGTAGTTGGGCTCCACGTCGTCGTAGAGCTCCGTCACGTCGGCCAGCATACCAAAGTCGGAGTAGTACAAAATCTGGTTGGTGTGCATCCAGAAGATATCCGGCATAGTGTTGGACTCGGCGGCGGCCTCCAGCTTGGTCCAGTACTCGTTCCAGCTGGTGACCTGTACCTCAATGGTTACGTCCGGGTTTTTGGCGGTGTAGGCGTCGCAGATGGCCTGCATGCTGTCGCGCTGGGCCACGTCCCAGATCTGGAATTTGAGACGGGTCTTGCCATCTGACGCGCCGCACCCGGACAGGGACAGCAGCAGCGTTATGGCCAAGACAAGGGCTGTGATGCGGGGTATCTTTTTCATAACTCCACTCCTCTGCTTTTTTGTCGCACTCGGAAAACGTTACGTAACTGTGAACAAATGATAATACGCCCCCGGGCCGGTGTAAATGGACTGGATTATACGAAATATACCAGAATGCAATATGAGGCGCTTTTGATGCACCTGAGACAACATTCTGGTATATTTTCTGAAAATTCATTGATTCTGCACAGCCGCAAGGGTTTCAGTTTGTACAAAATGTAAAATCCGGGGTCTGAGGCGCTGAAAGAAGGAAAATAGAACAAAAATATATGGCGCTATGCGGGCTTGCGGACAAATTCTCCCCTCCGCGGCGGGAAGTGGCTCTTGCGTGCCGGATGGGGTATGTGATATAGTATCAGCACAAAAAGCGTGATAGGAGGAAGCAGAGATGGCCAGGAAAAATTCTGTATTCAAGCGCCGGCTGGAAATACACTATGACGAGCTGAAATGGCTGTATCAGGAGCTCTATAGGGACGAGCAGGCCTTTGAGTACTTTACAGCCATGCTGGAGCGGTGCTGGGAGGAGCGGAAGAAGCCCCTCCGGGATCAGGATGCCCGCCGGGAGGCCGACCCCGGCTGGTACCGCCGCCGGGAGCTGCTGGGCATGATGCTCTATGTGGACGCCTTTGCCGGCAATCTGGCGGGCGTGAAGGGGAAGCTGGACTACATCAGGGAGTGTGGAGTGAACTATCTCCACCTCATGCCCCTGCTGGACACCCCCAAGGGCCGCAGCGACGGCGGCTACGCTGTCTCTGATTTCCGCTCTGTCCGGCCCGACCTGGGGACCATGGGCGACCTGGAATCTCTGGCCGACGCCTGCCGGAAGCAGGGGATCAGCCTGTGTCTGGACTTTGTGATGAACCACACCAGCGAGGAACACGACTGGGCCAAACGGGCCCGGGCGGGGGAGCCGGGCTATCAGGAGCGGTATTTCTTCTACGACAGCTGGGACATCCCCAGGAAATTCGAGGAGACCGTCCCCCAGGTGTTCCCCACCACCGCCCCGGGCAGCTTCACCCAGCTGGAGGACGGGCGGATCGTCATGACCAATTTCTACCCCTACCAGTGGGACCTGAACTACGCCAACCCCACCGTCTTCAACGACATGACGGAAAATCTCCTTTCCCTGGCCAACCGGGGCATCGACGTCATCCGCCTGGATGCCATCCCCTATATCTGGAAGGAGCTGGGCACCAACTGCCGCAATCTGCCCCAGGTCCACACCCTGGCCCGGATGCTTCGGATGGTGTGTGAGATTGTCTGCCCCGGCGTGCTGCTGCTGGGCGAGGTGGTGATGGAGCCGGCCAAGGTGGCCCCCTACTTCGGCACGCCGGAGAAGCCCGAGTGCCACATGCTCTACAACGTCACCACCATGGCCACCACCTGGCACACCCTGGCCACCGGGGATGCATCCCTCTTAAAGCGGCAGATGGAGATAGTCTGTTCCCTCCCCAGGGACTTCCTGTTTCTGAACTATCTGCGCTGTCACGACGATATTGGCTGGGGGCTGGATTACCCCTGGCTGGGGCAGAGCTTCGGCACCGACGAGGTGGCCCACAAGCGGTATCTCAACAACTGGTTTACCGGCCGGTGGCCGGGCAGCGACGCCCGGGGGGAGCTGTACAACGACGATCCCCGCCTGGGAGACGCCCGGCTGTGCGGCACTACCGCCTCCCTGTGCGGGGTGGAAGCCGCCGACTTCGAGGGGGACCCCTTCAAGCTGGAGCGGGCGGTGGCCTGCGATTTGACCCTCCACGCGTGGATGCTGTCCCAGAGCGGCATCCCGGTGATCTACAGCGGAGATGAGGTCGGCCGGCTCAACGACTACACCTACCATGACGACCCGGACAAGCGGGAGGACAGCCGGTATATCCACCGGGGAGCCTTCCAGTGGGGGCTGGCCGAGCTGCGCTCCAACCCTGATACATATCAGGGCAAGCTGTTCCAGGGCCTGCGCCGGCTGGAGGAGATCAGGGCCGGGGAGCCCTGCTTCGACGGAGACGCCGATGTGTGGGTAGAGGACAGTGGAGACAGCCGGGTGCTGGCCCTCTGCCGCCGGTCCGGAGACCGGGAGCTGGTCTGCCTGTTCAACTTCAGCGGGCAGTTTGTCCGTGCCGGCGCAGGCCGGGAGGGCAGCTATACCGAGCTGATGTACGGCACAAAATATGAGGACATCCGCTCCATTGAGCTGTGGCCCAACGGCTTTGCCTGGCTGCTGCGGGACGAATGAATGTGCAAAACGCGCCGGCTGGAGGCCGGCGCGTTTTTTGTGCGGTTTAGTTCAGCAGCTCCAGGCGAATCTCCGCAGCCCGGGCGTGGGCCTCCAGCCCCTCGCCGTGGGCCATACGGGATACAAGAGGGGCGATCTCCCGCATGGCATTGGGCTGATAGCGCTGGAAGGTGCACACCTTCAGAAAGGTGCCCACCCACACGCCGCCGGTGTAGCGGGCAGCACGGACGGTGGGCAGGGTGTGGTTGGTGCCTGAGGCGTAGTCGCCAAAGACCTCGCCGGTCTCCTGACCCAGGAAGAGGGAGCCGAAATTGACCAGCCTGGGCAGGATGGACTCGTCCCGGACAATGACCTCCAGGTGCTCCGGGG
This sequence comes from uncultured Oscillospiraceae bacterium, assembly GCA_950097245.1. Lineage (GTDB taxonomy): Bacteria > Bacillota > Clostridia > Oscillospirales > Oscillospiraceae > Lawsonibacter. The sequence continues at coordinate 52,064 of CATNCS010000005.1, forward strand.
CGATGTGGTTGGCGATATCCGCCGCCTCCTCCAGGCTGTCTGCAAGAATGACCTCACCGAAGGTATCCCAGGAGGAGCGGGCGATGTCCGCCGTTTTCAGGTGGTCCAGCTGTTCCTGAACCGCCTGGAGCACGGCCTGGCCCAGGGTCCGGCTGGTGGTGACCAGGATACCCTTGGCCATCCGGTCGTGCTCCGACTGGGCCAGCATGTCGGCGGCCAGGATGCGGGGGTCGGCGCTGTCGTCGGCGATGGCCAGCACCTCGCTGGGACCGGCGAAGAAGTCGATGCCCACCTGGCCGTAGCACTGGCGCTTGGCCTCGGCCACATACTGGTTGCCCGGCCCCACAATCACGTCCACCGGGTGAATCTGCTCTGTGCCATAGGCCAGAGCGGCGATGGCCTGGGCCCCGCCTGCGGTGTAGATCTCGTCGGCGCCGGCGATGTCCATGGCCACCAGAGTCTTGTAGTGGATAGAGTCCGTGCCCTTTACCGCCGGGGCGCAGGCGGCCACCCGGGCCACCCCCGCCGCCTTGGCGGGGATGATGAGCATCAGGGCGGTGGAGAACAGGGGATAGGAGCCCCCGGGGACATAGCAGCCGCAGGAGCCGACAGGGATGACCCGGTGGCCCAGGGCGGCTCCGGGGATGTTGGAGAAGCCGTCCAGAGGCCGGAGGCACTCCTTCTGGGCCTGGGCGAACTTTTGGATGTGGCCGGCGGCCTGGCGCAGGTCGTCCAGCTCCTGCCGGGTCATTTGGGCGTAGGCCGCGTCGATCTCCTCCCGGGTGACCCGGAGGCTGGCGCGGCTGCTGCCGTCAAAGCGGGTGTTATATTCCACAAGGGCGCTGTCGCCCCGGTCACGGATTGCCCGGATGATCTCAGCCACCTGCCGGCTCCGCTCCTCCAGCTCTCCGGCGGGGCGGACGGCCGCTTGTTTCAGATATTCCATAGGGGAAAACCTCCTTTTGCTTCCATATCATAAGCCTAAAGTGGGAGCAGGTCAAGGAAAAGATTTATAAAAGCGGACAGGACCCCCGGCCTGGCCGAAGGTCCTGTCCGCTTTGCAAGGAAGATAAGGAAGAAAGCAAATTTACTTGGCGGCCTTGATGGCGCGCTGGAACCAGTCCTTACCGTCCACATACCGGGAGACGATGTAGCACACCACATAGTCGCCGGCGGAGTTAATCATGGTGGCGGGAGGATCAACCAGGTTGCCGATGGCGACCAGGATGGGGAAGGCCAGCTCCATCTGAGTGGGGAAGAAGATGGAGCAGATGATGTACTCGCCGATGTAGCCGCCGCCGGGGACGCCGCTCATACCCACAGAGGAGAGCACGGCCACCAGGATGACCATGGGGAGCATGCCCCAGGTGAACTTCTGGCCGAACACGCCGAAGACGAAGGCGATCTTCAGTACGCAGGAGAAGCAGGAGCCGTCCATGTGCATGGTGGCGCCCAGGGGCAGGACCATGCCGGAGATGTCCTTGTCGATGCCGGTGGCGTCGGCCTCGGCGATGTTGGTGGGGATGGTGGCCACGGAGGAGCAGGTGCCCAGAGAGACGATAGCGGGGCGGGCGATGTGGCTGAACATGGTCTTGATGGCGCCCTTGCCGCCGCCGAACCAGGCGAACAGGGGAAACGCGGTAAAGATGTAGATGAAGCACAGGGGATAGTATACGATCATGGCCCGGCCGTAGCCCGTAGCCACGGTGGCGCCGTAGGTGGCCACCAGGTCAGCGAAGATGGCGAAGAAGGCGATGGGGGCGTAGTAGGTGATGATGTTGACAAACTTCATCATGGTGTCGGTGAGGCCGGCCAGGAACTTGCCCATGATGGACTCCTTGCCGCCGGTGAGCTGCACGGAGAAGCCAAACAGCACGGAGAACACGATCAGAGGCAGCATGGCCCGGCGGGACAGCAGGCCCACAAAGTCGCTGGCGGTAAAGAAGTTAACCACCATGTCGGTCATGGAGGCGTACTCGCCGATGGCCTCGCCGGCCATGTCATGCCAGGGCTCCAGCACGGGGGGAATCAGCTTCATCAGCACGAACATGATGAGTGCGGCGATGGCGCCGGTGACCACGAAGGTGGCTACGGTGGTGGTCATGATCTTGCCGGCCTTCTGGCGGCTCTCCATGTTGGCGATGGAGCCGGCGATAGAGGCGAACACCATGGGGACCACCACGCAGAACATCATGTTGATAAACATGGTGCCCAGGAAGGCGATCTTGTGTCCAGTCTCCGGAGCGACCCAGCCCACGATGGCGCCGGCCACCATGCAGCTGAGCAGAATAGCTAGAAAGCGGTAGTTCTTCGCGACTGATTTTTTATCCATGAATCAGTATCTCCTTTGTTTTTATTTCTCTCAATTATGTCGGTTATGATTCCCGCCCCCGGAGGGGGCGGGAACACAACGCTGTGTTCCGGCTTAGAGGATGACGATGACAGCGTCGTTCTTCAGGGTCTGGAGGATCTCCACCATCATGTCGGTGGGAACGGCCACGCAGCCGGCGGTACCCTTGCCGGTCTCGCAGTGGAAGAAGATGGCGGAGCCCATGCCGGGGGTGCAGGTGGTGTTGTAGTTGATGGCGATGGCGTAGTCATAGGCGGGGCCCACGCCGATGAGGTGCTCGGTGCTGTAGTCGGGCTTGCTGTCCAGCTTCACCAGCTTGTTGTAGTTCTCGTTGGCGGGGTCGTCCACCCAGTAGTCCTCCTCGCTGACCTTCAGGTAGTCGCGGACGCTGCCGGGATCGTCCTGGATGCCGAAGGCCTGGCCGAAGGTGTAAACGCCCTTGGGAGTGCAACCGTCGCCCTCCTTCTTGTCGGCGGTGGTGCCGTTGCGGCCCACAAAGGCGTTGTCGGTGGTCATGGTCTGCTTCCAGAAGCCGTCCTGATACTCATAGACGGACACGGTGGCCTCAGGGGCGCCCTCAGCCTTGGGCTGAACCAGGATGTAGGAGGACACGCCGCTGCTGGGAGTGGCCAGCTTGACCTGCTTGTTGGCGCCGTCCCATTCCACGGTCAGGTTCAGCAGCTCGCCGATGGCACGCAGGGGCAGGTAGGTGGTGCCGTCGATGATGAAGGGCTCGGTGGCGTTGCCGGCGCTGTCCTTCAGGCTGGCCTTGACGCCGTTGAGGGTCACGCTGTAGTCGTTGTACACGATGTCCTTGCTGATGGTACTCTGGAGAGCCAGGGCACCGGCGATCATGCTTAGAGCCATGCAGGCGGTGAGAGCGGCAGCGCCGAGCTTCTTCAGGAATTTTTTCATTGAGTGGTCCTTCTTTCTTTATATTTTGTGGTGCCGGCCATCGGTGCCTTGAGCAGAGTCTTCCCCGCCCGCCTCAGACCGGCTGCGCCACTTGCGCACGGGTTATGGGTCAGAGAGACAGCTCCTCGTCGGTATACTCCCCTTTCGCCACGATGTTGGTGGGGCCGGTGAGATACAGGTTTTGAATCTGATCGCCCTGGCGGTCGATATCAATGACCAGCTCGCCGCCGGTCATGGCCGCCCGGACATTCCGGCCGCTCACCTTGCCCAGCAGGGTGAGGACCGTGACCACGGAGCCGGTGCCGGTGCCGCAGGCGTAGGTGAAGTCCTCCACACCCCGCTCATAGGTACGCTCATAGAGCTGGTCGGGGCCGGTGATCTCATAAAAGTTCACATTGGCGCCCTTTGGGAAGCTGGGGTGGTACCGCAGCTTGCGCCCCAGGTCGAAGAGTTCCTGAGCAGGGTAGTCCTTCAGGTGGTCGATGGGGACCGCCGCGTGGGGCAGTCCGGGATTGCCCAGCTCCACGTAGGAGCAGGGGTAGAGCCTACCGTCCACCTGTACCGGGCAGTCCAGCCTGATTACGGTGGGGTCGTTGAGGCGGACCCGATACATCCGCCGGCTGATCCGGAGGCCCGTCACCAGTCCCGCCGTGGTCTCTATCCGCTGGGACTCTCCGGCCAGGCCGGTTTCATAGCCGTAGCGGCAGATACAGCGGGCGCCGTTTCCACACATCTCGCCCATGCTGCCGTCAGCGTTGTAAAACAGCAGCTTGTAGTCGCCCCCCTGGTCCGGGGCCTCCACCACCATCAGGCCGTCCGCCCCCAGGGACAGATGCCGCTCGCACATGGTCCGGGCCAACCCGGGAAACAGACTGTGGTCCAGGTGCTCCTCCATGTTGTTGAGGACAATGAAGTCGTTTCCGGCTCCGTTCATTTTCCAGAATTTGATGCCTGTTACCTCCTTCCATCCGGGGTGCGGCCCCGGCGTTTCTCCATCAGGATATGGGCTAGGTCAGAAAAAGATTCCGTAATTCCTTGAGCCGGTAAAATGGTTTAGCCAGACCAAAGCGGCTTGAGAAACCCGCGGCGGGACAGCCGGCGGACTTGTAACAAACGAGTCGAAATCTTGATGGCTTTCAGCTTCTGGAATCGTTTTTCATGAAAAGCAGCGGGCTGCGGGGAGCACTTACACCAGAGTCTGGATCAGGTTTTTGCGCTCGCCGGGCAGCATATCGATAACGGGTATCTCAATCATGGTGCGGGCGCCGGGGGCCTGCTTGACGGCGGCCCGGGCGCAGGAGACCATAACCTGAGAGGTCATCGCGGGGTTGTTGATGTTGACCTGGAAGGAGAGGTTCTGATTGTCGGTGGTGCCGGAGACGCCCTTCCGGGTAATCAGGCCCGCGTGGCCCCGGTCCATGCAGTCGCTGACAGATTCCACCTGGATGACGTGGGTCTCGTCGTGGGCAAAGTAGGGGTCGGCCTTGATGGCGGCGGTGACCTCCTCCAGACTGGCACCCTCCTTCAGCTCCACATACACCATGCGGCGGTGGATGCCCTCGCCCAGGGGGATGGTCATACTCATGGCGTTGGCCACGCCGGGCACGGCCTTGGCGGCCACAGAGTGGCCCATGCTCATGCCGGGTCCGAAGTTGGTGTGGGTGATGCCCCGGGGCACACAGGCCAGCATCAGCGCGCGGACGATGCTGTCGGCGCCGGGGTCCCAGCCGGCGGAGACGATGGCGCAGGCGTTGCCCTTTTTGGCAAAGGTGTCCAGCAGCTGCAGCTGGTCCCAGACGCCGTGGACGTCATAGGGATCCACAGTGTGGATGCCCCGCTCCAGGTATTTGCCCGCGATGCTGGAAACCAGCCGGGTGGGGACGCACATCAGCGCAACGTCAATTTTGACGTCGCCCAGCTGCTCCAGCTCCTCGACAGCCCTGATGCCGGGCAGGGATATCGTCTTTGCCTCAGGGCAGATGATTCCCACAAGGTCCATGTCCGGGGCGGTCTGAACTGCCTGCACGGCAAAGGAACCGATATTGCCGTAGCCTACAATTGCAACTTGAATTTTGTCCATAAACGACTCTAAATCTCCTTTATCTTTTTTTCAGGTGTAGCTCTGTTGCCGGACTACCGTTTGTATGGTGCAATTTCGACTGATATTTGACTGGCTGCTGTATATAGTTTAAACAATAAAGCCGGGGAGTTCAATTGATATTTTAGTATAGAATTGCCATAGGCAATGGACAAACTGTCCTGTTATATTTCCCATATTTACCCAGGAATTAAATGGGTAATATGCAAAAAAACGACTAAATCCACATATGCCTCCAGGGCTCTCCCCTTCCGGGGGAGGTCCTTTCCTGTATAGAGATAAGGTTTATTAGCAGCTTGAAGGGCCGCCCTCCGGGCGGCCCTTACAAGTGCTGCGAATTTTGAAGACGGCTGTAATTTCATCAAAACTGATACATCAGCAGATAGTGCGTCTCATTGTCCAGGGTTCTGGCGCGGATGCTCACGGTATTGTCGTCATCCCAGCCGACGCCGCCCTCATAGAGATTCTCATAGCCCTCCCGGTCAAAGGCGAAGAAGACGCCCTTCTCCAGGTCGGCCACGCCAATCTGGGAGATGCCCAGGCCCTCGGACTGGTTGTCCCTGGCGAGGTACAGCAGCTTGGTTCCCGAGGGATTCAGCATAAAGTCGTCCCCCTTTTGGAAGGTAAAGCCGCCCAGCATGGTCCGGTTTCCGGTTTTCAGGTCCACCACCTGGACCTGGCCCGTTTCCGAAATGAGGACACAGCGGCTGCCGAAGGTCATCACGCCGCTGGGATGTTCGTCCCAGTTCCGATAGTAGGGGGTGGCGTCCAGCGTCTTGGTTGTGCGGCCGGAGGAGATGTCGTAGGAATAGAAGGTCACGTCCTGAATCAGTTCCTCCTCATCATTGTTGAAGCAGTAGAGGATCAGGGTATCGTCGTCCGCGAAGGCCGCCATTTTCGCGCCTATGCCGCCCAGGGTGCTCACCTCGGTCAGCGTCCCGCTTTCCCGGTCATACAGCCACTCCCGGGCGTCGGAAAACTCCTCGCTGGGCCGGCCGGAGATCAGGGCCAGGCGGAAGCTGTCGGACCAAATTGCGCCGTCAGACTGCTCCAGCACAGCGGGGTCCACCCCGGCGAACAGTTCCTCCGTCTCGCCGGTGTCCAGGTGGTAGAGGAGGGGGTACTCCCTGTAGTCCATCTGTGTCCCGGTAGACAGGCGGAGGAGCAGGGCGTCGTTGCGGCCCGGAATGAGGGAGAGGTTCCAGTCCCATGCCTGCTCCCCCTCCTCGTCCCAGGTGCGGTGGTCCCCGGAGAAGTAGTCCAGCTGCCCATCCCGGACATACCAGTAGAACTCCCCCTGGTAGTGGAGGTCTCTGAACATGATGTCAACCTGGCTGGTATGCATATCCACCTCCACCGGGACCAGTTCCCCGTTCTTTGGCTCCCAGAACTTGGCGTCCAGAAGGATTTTCCAGTCCTCGTCCCAGGTCAGGTCGGTGAGCAGGCCGTTGGAGAAGCCGTAGCGGTAGCTGTCCATTCTGATGTACTGGGCCTTGACCAGCTGGCCGATTTCCGCGTTGCTGATGTCGGGGCCGCCCGGGCTGACGCTGCTGCTGGGCACCTGTTCCCGCTCCTCCATCTGGAAGAAGGACAGCACCGCCGTCCGCAGCTCAGGACTGGCGGCCAGGGCCACGGTAAACAGGCAGACTGCCGCCAGCGCCGCGGCCAGCAGACCGTTGACCACCCGGCGGGGGGAGAGATACTTCCGTTTTGTATTTTTCTGACTCATAATACGCTCCTTTAAGTCCGGGTCCGGGGAGATACGGTCCATCGCCCGGCGATAGTCGTTCATGTTCATGTAGCACCCTCCAATTCGATTTTCAGCAGCTCACGGCCCCGTTTCAGCCGCATTTTCACCGCTGACTGTCCCAGCTTCAGAATCCCGGCGATTTCCGCCACCGAGTAGCCCTCATAGTAGTAGAGGTGGATGGGCAGCTTGTACTTCTCCGGCAGGCTCAATACGGCGCTGAGGGCCTCCAGCTCCTCCGGCGGGGCAGCGGGGAGGGTGTCCTCCAGCTCAGTGACCCGCTTGCGCCAGAAGCCCCGCAGCTGGTCCCGGCACAGGTTGGCCGTCACCTGGAGGAGCCACCGCTTTTGGTGGTCCCCGTCGTTGAAAACGGGAGAGCGGTACAGCAGCCGGAAAAAGACCTCCTGGACTACGTCCTCCGCGTCGGCGTGCCGCCCCAGGTAGACCATGGCCAGCCGGTAGACTGCCCCGCCGTATGCGTCATAGGCCGCCTCAAACTGACAGGCGCCAATGGTTTGCTTCATCGTTTGACCTCCTTTCACAGGTAAAACGATCGGGAGCGGGAAGCGGTCACCGCCCCGGGATATTTTTTACAGAGGGGGAGAGAAAATGGATAATATTGGGAAAAATATCCGTTTGTTGTTACGATCATGCCAGAAAAGGGGTAAAAAGAGTCAAAAAATCTCATATTTATGACAAATGTATATTTGTTTAGAAAAAAGGATAAAAAACTTCAAAAGAGGGGCTTTTTGGAGCCGGGGGAGGAAAAAGGGGACAAAAGCTACAATTTATTCCGTAAAAGCGGGTGAAAATCGGGGTAATATTTGTGCAATTGTCCATTGACGAAACTGGGATAAATCTGCTATGCTAAACACACATCCTAATGAATAGGGCGGAGGTACGTGATATGTATAGTCAGGAAGCCGTCGTAAACAACCAGGTCGGTCTCCATGCCAGACCCGCTACATTTTTCATCCAGAAGGCCAACGAGTTCAAGAGCTCCATCTGGGTGGAGAAGGAGGAGCGCAAGGTCAACGCGAAGAGCCTGCTGGGCGTTCTGTCTCTTGGCATCGTAAAGGGCACCCCTATCAAGCTGATCGCGGATGGTCCCGACGAGAAGGAAGCGGTCGAGGCTCTGTACAAGATGATCTCTTCCGATTTTTCCGAGTAATCACCGCACAATCATCACGGAAGGCGCCGCGCTGCGGCGCCTTTTTTGATGTCAGGAGGGACACCCATGACTTTTGACGAATTAAAAGAGAAGGCCCACAGCCTGCCGCTGAAGCCGGGGGTCTATATCATGCAGGACGCCCAGAGCACAGTCATCTATGTGGGCAAGGCCAAGGCGCTGAAAAATCGGGTGAGCCAGTATTTTCAGGACTCCGCCTCCCACACGGAGAAGACCCGGGCCATGGTGTCTCAGATTGACCACTTCGACGTCATCATCGCTGACAGCGAGTTCGAGGCCCTGGTGCTGGAGTGCTCCCTCATCAAGCGCCACCAGCCCCGGTACAACATCCTTCTCAAGGACAGCAAGGGCTATCCCTATATCCGCCTGTCCAACGAGCCTTACCCCAAGTTTTCCCTGGCCTCCAAGGCGGCGGAGGACGGAGCCCGGTACTTCGGCCCCTACGCCGGCCGGCACAGCACCCAGGGCATCATCGACGCCCTGCGCACCGCACTGCGGCTGCCCTCCTGCAACAAGAAGTTCCCCAGAGATATCGGCAAGGAGCGCCCCTGTCTTAACTACCACATGGGCAAGTGTGACGGCTACTGCCGGGGGGACGAGCTGCGGGAGCAGCACGGCCAGGCCATCGCCCAGGCGGTATCCCTGCTGGAGGGCCGCTTCAAGGACGTCCAGCGGGACCTGACAGCGGAGATGGAGCGGGCGGCGGAGGAGCTGCGGTTCGAGCGGGCCGCCCAGCTCCGGGACCGGATCGCTGCCATCGAGCTGCTGGGCAAGCGGCAGAAGGTGATCGCCGCCTCCCTGGCGGACACCGACGTGGCCGGCTTCTTCCGGGGGACGGCCAAGAGCTGCTTTGTGGTCCTCCATTTTATGGACGGCCAGCTGGCCGCAAAGGACTTCGACCTGCTGGAGACCCCCATGGAGGACGAGGAGGGGGCGGTGCTGTCCTCCCTGATGCGGGAGTACTACGTGGGCCGCACCCGCCTGCCCAAGCAGATTCTCATTCCCTGCGAGCTGCCCGACCAGGTGCCCCTGACCCGGATGCTCTCCGAGCAGGTGGGATACCGGGTGGAGCTCATTACCCCCCAGCGGGGGGCCAAGATGGACCTGATTAAAATGGCCAACCAGAACGCCCGGGAGGAGGTGGAGCGGGCCACCACCCACGAGGAGCGGCGGAACAAGCTGCTGGAGGCCCTTGGGAAGATGCTCGGCCTGGACGGTCCCCCCAAACGGATGGAGTCCTACGACATCTCCAACCAGGGGGCCAGTGACATCGTGGCCTCTATGGTGGTCTATGTGGACGGCAAGCCCTTAAAGCGGGACTACCGCCGGTTCAAGCTCAAGGACATGGCGGGCCCCGACGACTACGCCTCCATGGAGCAGGTGCTCACCCGGCGGTTCCGCCGGTATCTGGACGGGGATGAGAAATTTTCCGACAAGCCGGACCTGCTCCTCATCGACGGCGGCCACGAGCATGTGAAGGTGGCCCGGCGGGTGCTGGAGACGCTGAATCTGGACATCCCCGCCTACGGCATGGTGAAGGACGACCGCCACCGCACCCGGGCCCTGGTCCACCCGGACGGCCGGGAGATCGGCATCCAGTCCATCCCGGCGGTCTTCGCCCTCATCGGGCAGATACAGGAGGAGACCCACCGCTTCGCCATTGAGTACCACCGCCAGCTCCAGGCGGGACACGTAAAAGCCTCTGTTCTGGACAAGATACCCGGGGTGGGGGAGAAGCGCCGCCAGCAGCTGTTAAAGCAGTTCAAGACCATCAAAGCCATCAAAACCGCCTCCTTGGAGCGGCTCCAGGAGGCGGTTCCCAAGAACACCGCCCAAGCGGTGTATGACTATTTCCATGGAGAAGAGTGAGAGAAAATGGTGGAAAAGAGAGAACAGATCATCCAGCTTTGGTTTGATATGTGGCTGAAAGGAGCCGATCTTGGTATCTCAGATATTTTTTCCCCTGATGCCGTCTATACGGAGAGCTGGGGCCCGGAGTACCGTGGCGCAAAGGCCATCCAGCACTGGTTCGCGGAGTGGAACACCCGAGGAAGGGTGCTTCAATGGGATATTAAGCAGTTTTTCCACACGGACAGCCAGACGGTGGTAGAGTGGTATTTTAAAAACACCATGAACAGTGGAACGGTGGAGGCCTTTGAAGGCATGTCGCTGGTCCGATGGGATCAGGAGGGCAGGATTTGTGCCTTGAAGGAGTTTGGGTGCAATGAAAACCGCTATGACCCATATCAGAACGGACCGGTCCCGCGATTTCGGGATGGGGCGGCAATGTGGTTTTAATCCGTTCCACAGGAAAGGAAGGTCAATATGCGAGTTATCTCAGGTTTGGCCCGGGGCCGCAAATTGAAGGAGCCCCAGGGGCTGGACACCCGGCCCACCACCGACAAGGTGAAGGAGTCCCTGTTCAACATCATCCAGTTCGAGCTGGAGGGCCGGCGGGTGCTGGACCTCTTCGCCGGCACCGGCCAGCTGGGGCTGGAGGCCCTGTCCCGGGGGGCGGAGCACTGCACCTTTGTGGACCAGCGGAGGGAGGCCGCCGCTCTGGTGAAGGAAAATATAAGGCTGTGCCGCTTTGAAGACCGGACCCGGGTGGCGCAGGAGGAGGCCCAGTGGTTTCTGCGCTCCTGCGGGGAGCGGTTCGACGTGATTTTTCTGGACCCGCCCTACAAAACTGATCTGCTGAATCAATGTATCGAAAAAATCGCGGCATTTGACATTCTTCGCGAACATGGTATAATAGTCTGCGAAAGTGGGGCGGACTGGTCTGTTCCCACCTTGACGCCCCCTTACGAGGCGGGGCGGGAGTACCGGTATGGGCAGATCAAGCTGACCGTCTGCCGCCGGGCCGGGAGCGTGAAGCGATGAGCGCGGCGATCTATCCGGGCAGCTTTGACCCGGTGACCCTGGGGCATCTGAACATTATCAAACGGGCGGCCGCCTGTTTCGACAAGGTGATTGTGTGCGTTATGGTAAACTCCAAAAAGACAGGGATGTTTACCCCGGAGGAGCGGGTGGAGCTGCTGAAAAAATCCACCGCCCGGTTCCCCAACGTGGAGGTGGACTTCTCTGACGAGCTGCTGGCGGCCTATGCCAGGCGGCGGCGGGCCCATGTGGTGGTAAAGGGACTGCGGGCGGTGTCCGACTTTGAGCAGGAGGTTCAGATGGCAGTGATTAACCGGCACCTGAACCCCCAGCTGGAGACCATGTTCCTGGCGTCCAGTGAAAAGTATACCTATCTCAGCTCCACCATCGTCAAGGAGATGGCCCGGTACGGGACCGACCTGACGGGCCTGGTCCCCCGGGAAATTGTGGACGATGTGAACCGGCGCATGAGAGAGATGGAAGGAAAGGAAGGCTGAAGGCAATGGCAAGCGGTGTGGAAGAACTTTTGGACATGCTCTTTGAGATGATCGACGAGGCGAAAAACGCCCCCCTGTCCAGCGACAGGTGCGTCATTGAGCGGGACCGGGCCCTGGACCTCATTGACGATATCCGCAGCCAGTTCCCCATGGAGCTGACCGAGGCCCGGAAGATGATGGCCCGGCGGGCGGAGATGGAGGCGGACGCCAAGCGGAAGGCGGAGTCCATTGTCCGCTCCGCCGAGGAGCGGGCCAAGCAGATGCTGGCCGCCGATACGGTAGCCCTCCAGGCCAAGCAGCGGGCCAACGACATGATCCGTCAGGCGGAGGAGCGCAGCCGGGCGCTGAAGCGGTCGGCCAACGAGTACTGCGAGGACGCCCTGCGCCGCACCGAGGAGGCGGTGGCCGAGGCCTTTGACGAGATCAAGCAGTCCCGCTCCCGGTTCCGGGCGGCGGCGGCCGCCACCATCAACAGTACCCCCGGCGGACAGCCTCAGGGAGGCAGAGCCGTGTTTGACGCGGACAGGGATTAGAACACCCGGCCTGTCACGGACGTACAGTCCTGTGGCAGGTCGATTTTTTATGAAAATTTTGGCGGGGTGAAAAATCTGTCCATCCTGGACCGTGTTAAGGGTGAAGGGAGCTGAGGACCGTGGTCCCGACTGGTACCGAAGAGACCGTATGCCGCCTTGTGCGGGAGTACAGCGATATGCTGCTGCGCCTGGCCTGTGCCCGGCTGTCCTCCGTCAGTGACGCGGAGGACGCGGTGCAGGAGGTGTTCCTGCGGCTGCTGACCGCTCCCGTCTCATTCCGGGACGCCGGGCATGAGAAGGCGTGGCTGATCCGCGCGACCCTTCACCGAGCCAGCGATATCCGCCGCCGCAGGGAAAAGGGAAACCTCCCTCTGGAGGAGGCGGCCCAGCGGGCCGCACCGGAGCCGGAGCCCGACCTGCTCCAGGCCGTTCAGGCCCTGCCGGAGCAGTACGGCGCCGTCATCCACCTCTACTACTACGAGGGCTATTCCATCAAGGAGATTGGGAAGCTGCTGGGCCTGCCCGCCGCCACGGTGGGCACCCGGCTGGCCCGCGGCCGGAACCGGCTGCGGGAGATGCTGAAGGAGGAGATCGAATGAACCGAGACGACTACCGCAAGGCTGTGGACGCCCTTCCCTTTTCCGCCGATTTTCAGGCGCGGACGGAGGAGCTGATTCGCCGGCAGGCACAATCAAAAAAGGAGTGTATTGTAATGAAGAAGAAAGGTTTTATCCGCGCTGTGACCGTTGCCGCCGCAGTGGCCCTGTTTACCGTGTCCGCCTATGCCGCCTCCCGGTGGCTCAGTCCCGCTCAGGTGGCGGAGCTGCATGGGGACCCCGCCCTGTCCCAGGCATTTGAGAGTGAGAGCGCCGTCAAGGTCAATCAGACGGTGCAGACCGATGACCTGGCCGTCACTCTGGCGGGGCTGGTGTCCGGGGAGAACCTGTCCGACTGGACCGACCAGGCCGACCAAGCCCGCACCTACGCGGTGATGATTCTGGAGAGCCTGGACGGCACGCCGCTGGACATGGAGGATTTTCCGATTACGGACTATACCCTCACGCCTCTGGTGGCCGGCTTCACCCCCTGGTCGGTGAACAACTGGACCCTGGACGCCGGTGTGTCCATGCTGGAGCAGGACGGGGTGATCTACTATCTGCTGGACACCAGGAGCATCGAGATGTTCGCGGACCACACGGTGTATCTGGCTTTCTACCAGGGCGGAGTACCCAGCCGGGACACCTTTGTCATGGCGGAGGACGGGACGATCTCCTTCACGGAGAGCTTTGAGGGCCCTCGTGCCCTGTTTACCCTGCCTCTGGACAGGAGCAAGGCCGACCCCGCCGCCGTGGAGCGGTTTATGGACGACAGCGGATTTGACCGGGAGTGGTTCACCACCGTCCTGCCGGACGACGGAATCACCTACACCACCCGGGAGACCGATACACCGGACGGCAAGCACATTGAGATTGTGCCTGACGAGGGACAGAGCACGAAGCCCTGACATGGAAAGGCCGCCCGTCAAGGACGCTGCCACAAGAAAACCTGGAAGATCTCAGTCAAATCGATGTTTTTTAAGGGCGGCGGAAAACGGGACGGCGCAAACGAGTAAGCAACAAAACGGAAACGGGCGATGTCGGCAAGACATCGCCCGTTTCCACCTGCTCCAAATTGTGTTAGGGCTGACTGTTACAAGAATTTTCCATTCCGTCAGAAAAAGCAGTCAATTCCCCGGTCCAGAAAAATCTGCCGGTACGCAGTCAAATCCTCCGGGTGCAGAGCCTTTACGCCCGTCAGCTCATAGCTCCGGTTCAGCAGCTCATATTTTTTCTCGCCCATCTGGTGGAAGGGAAGCAGCTGAGCCCGTGTAAAGCCGATCTCTTTCAGCAGCCCGGCGATTCCCACCCCGTCCTCCGGCGCCCCATTGAAGCCGGGAATTACAGGGATGCGGGGCAGAATGTTCAGCCCCTGCCCGTACCCCCAGCGGAGATTCTGGATGATCTGCTCATTGCCAACGCCGGTTCCCTCTCTGTGCTTTGCGCAATCCCAGTGCTTCACATCAAATAACAGCAGATCAAACCGGGGGGCAAGGCGCTGGAAAATCTCCGGAGCAGCGCACCCCGTCGTCTCAATAGCGGTATGGACCCCCTTTTCCTTCAGGCGTTGAAGGAGCGCCTCCACAAAGTCCGGCTGCATCAGGGCTTCGCCGCCGGAAAGGGTCACGCCGCCGCCGGATTCCTCATAAAAATCCAAATCCTGCATACAGATCTCAAATACCTCATCTGCGGTCTTTTCTTCCCCCTCGCAGGTGAGGGCGCGCCCCGGACAGCCGTGCACACAGACCATGCAGCCGCTGCATCTGGTGAAATCGATGCGGAGCCTTCCGCTGTCATCGGCAGAGACCGCCTGCTCCGGACAAGAGGCCACGCATTTTTTACAGTGAACACATTCGGCGCTGTGATATAAAACCTGTGGCCTGGCCGCCTGGGACTCGGGATTTGAACACCATTTACAGCGCAGCGGGCAGCCCTTCAAAAACACGTTGGTGCGTACGCCGGGGCCGTCGTGGATGGAAAATTTCTGAATGTTGAACACGATCCCTTTCAATTCCATAGACATTGCACTCCTTATTCACAGGCGGGCCGGTCCCGCCCCGGGTTTATTCACATTGTATCACAGGTTTTATTAAATGTAAATAAAAAACTTACGTAAGAAATTTTTTGGATTTTGATAATAAATATATTGACATTGAAGTGGGAGAGAGTTATCATAAAGCTACAAACGGAATAACAATTACTTGCGTTCACAATTCATCCCGTTGTGAAAGGAGTATATCATGGAAAACAAAGCGCACTTTGGTTCCCTGACACCTCGCATGCAGGCCTACCGGGAGAGTGTCCTGGAGCAGAAGCCCTACATCGACGCCCAGCGGGCGGTGCTGGCCACCGAGGCTTACAGGGCCAACCTGAATCAGCCGCCTGTGGTGAAACGGGCTATGATGCTGAAAAATATCCTGGAGAAGATGGATATCTACATCGAGGACGAGACCGTTCTGGTGGGCAACCAGTCCTCCGTCAACCGGGGCGCGCCGGTGTTCCCGGAGTACACCATGAAGTTCATCCTGGACGAGCTGGACCTGTTTGAGAAGCGGGACGGCGACGTGTTCTATATCACGGAGGAGACCAAGGAGCAGCTCCGGGCCATCGCCCCCTTCTGGGAGAACAACAACCTGCGCGCCCGGGGGGAGGCCCTGATGCCCGAGGAGATGCAGGTCTACATGGACACCGGCTTCTTCGGCATGGAGGGCAAGCTCAACGCCGGCGACGCCCATCTTGCGGTGGACTACGAGACCGTGCTGAAAACCGGCCTGAAGGGGTACGAGGAGCGGGCCCGGAGGCTGAAGGCGGAGCTGGACCTCACCGACCCCGCCGCCATTGACAAGTACCAGTTCTACAAGGCGGTGCTCATTGTGCTGGAGGCGGTGAGGGGTTTTGCGGCCCGGTACGCCGCCCTGGCCCGGGAAAAGGCTCAGACCGCTGCCGAACCCCGGAAGTCCGAGCTGCTGGAGATCGCCCGCATCTGCGAGAAGGTCCCCTATGAGCCGGCGGAGACCTTCCACGAGGCGGTGCAGGCGGTGTGGTTTATCCAGCTGATTCTGCAAATCGAGTCCAACGGCCACTCCCTGAGCTACGGCCGCTTTGACCAGTACGTCTACCCCTATCTGGCCTCCGACCTGGAGAAGGGAACCGTCACCGAGGACCGGGCGGTGGAGCTGCTGACCAATCTGTGGATCAAGACTCTGACCATCAACAAGGTGCGCTCCCAGGCCCACACCTTCTCCAGCGCGGGCAGCCCCATGTACCAGAACGTGACGGTGGGTGGCCAGACCGCCGATGGAAAGGACGCGGTGAACAGGCTGTCCTTCCTGGTGCTGAAGTCCGTGGGCCAGACCCGCCTGCCCCAGCCCAACCTGACGGTGCGCTACCACAAAAACCTGAACCAGGCCTTCCTGGATGAGGCCATTGAGGTGCTGAAGCTGGGCACCGGGATGCCCGCCTTCAACAACGACGAGGTCATCATTCCGTCCTTTATCGAGAAGGGCGTGAAGAAGGAGGACGCCTACTGCTACTCCGCCATCGGCTGTGTGGAGACGGCGGTCCCCGGCAAGTGGGGCTACCGCTGCACCGGTATGAGCTACCTGAACTTCCCCCGCATCCTGCTGATGGTGATGAATAACGGCATTGATGTGACCTCCGGCAGGCGGTTCGTCAAGGATTATGGCAATTTCCGGGACATGGAGACCTTCGACGACCTGATGAAGGCCTGGGACGGGGCCATCCGGGAGCTGACCCGGGCCAGCGTCATCGTAGAGAACGCCATCGACCTGGCCAGCGAGCGGGAGGTGCCTGACGTCCTCTGCTCCTGCCTGACCCAGGACTGTCTGGGCCGGGGCAGGACCATCAAGGAGGGGGGCGCGGTGTACGACTTCATCTCCGGCCTCCAGGTGGGCATCGCCAACATGGCCGACAGCCTGTCTGCCATCAAGAAGCTGGTCTATGAGGAGAAAAAATTGAGCCGCGGCCAGCTGATGGAGGCCCTGGCCACCGATTTCGCCGGCCCGGAGGGGGAGGCGGTCCGACAGATGCTCATCCACGACGCCCCCAAGTACGGCAATGACGACGACTACGCCGACAAGCTGGTGGTGGACGCCTACGCCTCCTACCTGGACGAGATGAAGAAGTACCCCAACACCCGCTACGGCCGGGGCCCCGTCGGCGGCATCCGCTACGGCGGCACCTCCTCCATCTCCGCCAACGTGGGCCAGGGCTTCGGCACCATGGCCACCCCGGACGGCCGCCACGCCAAGGAGCCTCTGGCCGAGGGCTGTTCCCCCGCCCACGCCATGGACAGGAACGGACCCACCGCCGTGTTCAAGAGCGTGTCCAAGCTGCCCACCCACGAGATCACCGGCGGCGTCCTGCTGAACCAGAAGGTCACCCCCGCCATGCTGTCCAACGAGGAGAATGTCAAAAAGCTGGAGACCATCATCCGCACCTTCTTCAACCGCCTGGAGGGCTACCACGTGCAGTACAACGTGGTGGACAGAGCCACCCTGCTGGACGCCCAGGCCCACCCGGAGAAGCACAAGGACCTGATCGTCCGCGTGGCAGGCTACAGCGCCTTCTTCAACGTGCTGAGCAAGGCCACTCAGGACGACATCATCGGCCGGACCGAACAGACGCTGTAACAAAAGGGAGGATTTGTGATGAAGCTTTGTATTGACGACGCCAATGTGGAAAAAATCCGCCGCATCTATGACCTCTACCCCGTGGACGGCGTGTCCACCAACCCCTCCATTCTGGCCAGGACGGGCCGGAAGCCCTACGAGATTTTGAAGGAGATCCGCTCTATCATCGGTGAGGAGGGCGAGCTGTTCGTCCAGGCCGTCTCACCGGACGCGGAGGGCATGGTGGAGGAGGCCCGCAAAATTGTCTCTGAGCTGGGCCGGACCACCCTGACCAAGATCCCCTGCGTGCCCCAGGGCTTCAAGGCCATGAAAATGCTCCAGGCGGAGGGCCTGCGCTTCATCGGCACCGCCATCTATACCCCCATGCAGGGCTTTCTGGCGGCCAAATGCGGCGCGGAATACGTGGCCCCCTACGTGAACCGCATCGACAACATGGGCTTCGACGGCGTTCAGGTGTCCAAGGACATCCACGATGCCATTGTCCGCAGCGGCCTGGACAGCGGCCTGCTGGCGGCCAGCTTCAAGAACAGCCAGCAGGTGCTGGAGCTGGTGAAGTACGGCGTCAAGGCGGTCACCGTCGCGCCGGATGTCATCGACGGGCTGGTCAAAAATGCCGCTATCGACGGGGCGGTTGCCCAGTTTACAGAAGATTTCGCCGGCCTTGTGGGCGAGGGCAGAACCATGGCCGACTGCTGAGGGCTGAAGCATACAGCCGGTGTACTCGGAGCATTCCGAGTACACCGGCTGTTTTTTAAGGATCAATCCCGTCAAATGCGGACGGACTCCAATATCTCAACAACATCCAGCGTCAGGGCCTTGCGGCGCTGGTATTCCGTCCGGTCTCCGGCCTGAATGAGTCCGGTCAGCTCCCGCATCTCATAGTGCCAGTGGAGCTTCGGGTCCTGCTCATTGACGGTCTCCCGGCCCTCTTTCGTCTCAAGGGTGACCTCTGAAAACCAGTTGCAGCCGTCCTTGATGTACAAAAAGCCCCTCTCCCCCTGAATCTGGGCGGAGTTGATGCCCCAGGTGTCCTTCGCGGCCTCGCAGGTACAGACAAAGTCCGGATAGCGCAGAATCAGGATGCCGGAGGTGTCCACGCCGTTGGCGTGGCGGTTGGCCTGGTAGACCGCCTCCAGCGGCTTGCCGAACAGGCTGACCACAAAGGAGAGATTGTACAGGTTAATATCCATCAGCGCCCCGCCGGCAAAGGCCGGATTGAACACATTGGTTACCTGTCCGGCCAAAAGCGCGTCGTAGCGGCTGGAATACTGGCTGTAGCAGCACTGCACCACCCGCACCCGTCCCACCTGGGGCAGCAGCTTTTTCAGTGCCCTGTAGTTCGGCAGGGACTGGGTGGTAATGGCCTCCAGCAGAAAGAGGCCCCGCGCCTCCGCCAGGTCGAACAGCTCCCGCGCCTGCCGCAGAGTGGGTGTGAAGGGCTTCTCCAGCAGGACGTGCTTTCCGTGCTCCAGGGCCAGCCGGGCCTGTTCGGCGTGGAGGCTGTTGGGGGAGGCGATGTAAATCACATCCAGCTCCGGGTCGCTCAGGAAGGGCTCCAGCTCCGTATACACCTTTTCCACCCCGAACGCTTTCCCCAGGGCCGCGCCGGTCTCCTGCCTCCGGGAATAGACCGCCCCGCAGGAGACATTCTCCGCCGCTGTGATACCCGTTAAAACCTCCCGGACAATCTGTCCCGTACCAATTGTTCCAATTCTCATAATTCCGCTCCCTGCCATAGCAAAGCTCCTTTCCACGAATAAAATCAGTCTACCAGCAGCGTCTCAATGCCCCTCTCTCTCAGGGATGCCAGGGCCTCCTCCGGAATATTCCGGTTCGTTACCACAATGCCGGGCTGAGGTGTGTCCCTCTGCGGCAGATTCAGAGGTACGACGCCCCGGCGCGTGAACTTCTCGCTCTCTGTCAGCACCACAACCTTTTCCGCCTGATGGGCCATATCCCGCACCGCCGCGGCCCGCATATAGTCCTGATTTGTAAAGCCGGTGCGGTCCGAGTAGCCGTCCACGCCGATAAAGAAGTGGCTGACAAAAAACTCGTTCGCGCACAGCCGGACCATAGGGCCCACCATGACCTGGGCCTCGGGCTGATAAACACCGCCCAGAAGGATAATCTGAAAGGAGCACTTCCCCCGGATATAGGCGGCGATAAAGGCGCTGTTGGTAATAACGGTCAGGTCCTTCCGCCGCTCCGCCAGCACGTCCGCCAGCAGCGCGCAGCAGCTTCCGCTCTCGATCATGATGGTATCTCCGTTTTCCACCAGCTCTGCCGCCTGTTCGGCAATTTTCCGTTTCTCCTCGTAATGGTAGGCAATGCGGCTCTGGATATCGTCCGCGCTCCGCAGGGCGGCATAGCCGTGTTCCCGGACAATAATCCCCCGCCGCTCCAGCTCATCCAGGTCCTTGCGCACGGTGACCTGGGACACCCCCACCCGCCCGGCCAGGGCGGAGACCTCCAATCTGTTTTCGGCGGTCAATATCTCCAATATCCGGGTCTCACGATCCTTTTTCATACACACCCCTCGCCTCAGTAAAGCAGCTGCTTATAAGCATAACACATTTCACGGTTGAATGAAACCAAAAATTAAAAATTTTCAGGGCCAGAGGTGAATACGCCGGAATCAACCGCCTTTCGGAACAAAACAGACAGGTCTAATGCAGCCCCTTCCCGGCCGTTTTTAACAACATTTCGTGCATAAAGATCATTAAAATCAAAATCACCAGCAGATAGAAGGGGAACAGGGCCACCGTGATGTGGTTGGCGATCAGCCCGAACAGGGGCGGCATCAGGCAGTTGCCTATATAGGCGCTGGCCATCTGAACGCCGATGATGGCCTGGGACTTGTCCGCGCCAAAGTGGTCGGGGGTGGAGTGGATGATGCTGGGATAGATGGGGGCGCAGCCGAGTCCGACCAGGAGCAGCCCCGCCAGGGCGGCGTACTCCCCCAGAGGCAGCAGAAACGCGGCGATACCGGCCGCGATAATCCCCTGCCCCAGCCGGACCATCTGAGCGTCGTTCAGCCTTATGGTGAGAAAGCCGCCCAGTGCCCGGCCAACTGTGATGCCGATAAAGAACAGGCTGGCAAAGCTGGCCGCCGTCTCCGGGGCCACCCCCTTGTGGAGCGCCAGGTAGCTGCTGGCCCACAGGCCGGCGGTCTGTTCCAGGGCGCAGTAGCAAAAAAATGTGATCATCACCGCCTTCACGCCGGGGATGCGGATGATCTGCCCCAGGGAGAGCGTCCGGGGACCGGCGCTCCCGCCGGCCTCTGTCTCCGTCTTCCAGAGGGGCAGGCTCATGACGATAACGGCGGTGAGTATCAGCTGAAGCACGCTGATAATCCAGTATCCCATGCTCCAGCTCCCCCAGCCGGCGAGGGTGCGGCCCATGATGTACGGCCCGATGGAGGCCCCCAGTCCCCACATGCAGTGAAGCCAGCTCATGTGGCGGCTGGCAAAGTGAAGGGCCACATAGTTGTTCAGCGCCGCGTCCACGCTCCCGGCCCCCAATCCGTAGGGGACCGCCCACAGGCACAGCATCCAGAAGGAGCTGCTGACGGAAAAGCCAAAGAGGGCTGCCGCCGTGGTGCATACGCTGATGGCCGTCACCCTGCCAGCCCCCAGCCGCCGGG
>CATNCS010000006.1 GCA_950097245.1 uncultured Oscillospiraceae bacterium
CCCCCACCCCGCAGGGGCCGAAGCGCTTGCAGGACTTCCGGTCCGCAATCAGGGTATTCCGATCCAGGGCCTCCCGGCCCAGCTGTACTGGTTTGAATAGCATGGATGATCGCCTAGTTCCTTTTCAGATTTTCCAGAGCCTCGGGGTTGTTGGATATAACCGCTCCAACAATTTGACAATTTTCCAGCTCCGGACAGTCACCGCAGGTCGCAACGCCCTTTTTCAGCGCACACTGGCGAATTTCACAGAGACTGTCGCAAAATACCGTTTTCACTCCCTCAACGCGGCAGCCTTGACAGTTGATATGTTCAGGCAGAATGGGAGCTTGATTCAGCTCGGCCCACAATTTCGCGGTTTTTTCACGCAGCTCCTGGTCGTCATGAATCGTCGCAAGGTATGCGTCGCACTTTTCACAGTCCAATCCGCAATATGCAATCATGTCTTTCACAGCGAGATACCTCCAAAACGAAAATTAAACGAACTGATTTTACCATGTCGGCCCCCAGGCGTCAAGACAAGCAGAATACCAGCCGCTGTCGTACAGGCAGCGGCTGGTGTTTTGGTGTTAGGCCTTGGCGGTCTGCTTCCTGGTGGCGTAGAGGAAGATACCCAGCAGGGCGGCGGCGAACACGATACCCACGGGGTAGGCCAGGGCGGTGTTGTAGGCCACCAGCTTGCGGGCGCCGTCCACCACCTCATGCTTGTTGAGCAGCTGGCCCAGGCACTCCTCGCCCAGGATGAAGTAGGTACAGGACACCGCGCTCATAAAGGTGGCGGGGACGGCGGTGATCCAGTAGTTCTTCTTCTGCTGGAACAGGTACATGCTGGCCGCCCACAGGACGATCATGGCCAGGGTCTGGTTGGACCAGCTGAAGTACCGCCAGATCACGTTGTAGTCGATCTTGCCCAGGGCGTTGCCGATGCCCAGAATGGCCCCCGCGCCCAGCACGGGGACGCACAGCTTCAGCCGGTTGGCATAGCCCTTCTGGTCGATCTTGAACCAGTCGGCCAGGGTGAGCCGGGCGGAGCGGAAGGCGGTGTCGCCGGAGGTGATGGGGCAGGCGATGACGCCCAGCATGGCCAGCACCATGCCGGCGGAGCCCATGGTCTTCTGGCAGATGTCGTACACGGCGGTGGGGCCGCCGGCGCCCATGGCCAGCAGCTCGGCGCCCTCGTAGATGGAGCAGCCGGCGGCCGCCCAGATCAGGGCGATAATGCCCTCGGAGATCATGGCGCCGTAGAACACCATGTGTCCCTGGCGCTCAGACTTCATGCATCGGGCCATCAGCGGGGACTGGGTAGCGTGGAAGCCGGAGATGGCGCCGCAGGCCACGGTGATGAACATAAAGCTCCAGATGGGGGTGCCGGAGGGGTGCATGTTGTACAGGTGGTCCCACAGCTCGGGGATGACGTAGCTGGAGTTGGTGAGCACGCCGAAGGCCACGCCCACCGCCATGATAATCAGGCAGATGCCGAACACAGGGTAGATCTTGCCGATGACCTTGTCCACCGAGATAAAGGTGGCGATGAAGTAGTAGATCAGGATAAGGATGAGCCAGAACATCTTGTTGGACAGGATGCCGCCGGCATTCTTGCACAGCAGCTGGAGCAGGCCGGCGGGGCCCACGGCAAAGACGGTGCCCACCATGATGAGCAGCACCACGCTGAACACCCGCATGACGTTCTTCATGCCGCCGCCCAGGTAGATGCCGGTGATCTCAGAGACGGACGCGCCGTCGTTGCGCTCAGACAGCATACCGGCGAAGTAGTCGTGGACGCCGCCGGCGAAGATGGTGCCGAAGGTAATCCACAGGAACACGCTGGGCCCCCACAGGGAGCCGGACAGCGCGCCGAAGATGGGGCCCAGTCCGGCGATGTTCAGCAGCTGGACCAGGAACAGCTTCCACTGGGGCATGACCACATAGTCCACCCCGTCGTTGATGCGGACGGCGGGGGTCTCCCGGTCGTCCGGACCGAAGGTGCTGTCCACCACCTTGCCGTAGACGAAGTAGCCGCCAATCAGCAGGGCCAGACATACGATAAAGCTTACCATAAGTATACCTCCCTTATATTTCGGCCCCCTCGCGTATGGCGCACGGTGGGGCCGTTTTTAACAAATTTGCTATTCCAGCTCCTGTATCTCCGCCTGGATCAACCTCCCTGCGGCGGCGGCCAGCTGGTCCATGGACCGGATGCGGGCCAGGCCCGTGCCGTAGATGGTCTCCGCCGCCGGCGCGTTCAGGCCGGGTCCCATAAACACCGCCCCCACCCGGAGCCCCCTCAGGCGCAGGGCCCGGACCTCCCGGGCGGCGTCCTCCACCGCCGGACTATCGGCATAGTCGTGACCGAAGGGGTACTTTCCGCCCGGCGGGATACGGCGGCTGTCGTTGGGACCGGCGTCGGTGAGGAGGAGAATCAGCCGCTTCTGGTCCGGAGGGACGGCCAGCAGCTCCCCCGCCGCCCGGAGGACCAGACCATCCCGGTTCCAGCCGGAGGCAAAGTAGCGGAAGACATTCCGGCTGCTCTCCCGAAAACCCTTCAGGACCCGGAGGACGGTGTACCCCCGCAGGCTGCAATAGCCGGACACCCGCACGGGGATTGCGCACCGGGTCAGGCTCTCGGCCAGGATGTACCCCTGGGCGGCGATCACCTCCTGGCAGTGCATCCGGGAGGAGGAGGCGTCCAGCAGCAGGTCCACCGAAAAACCGGGGCGGGAGATGTCCGCCTCCCGGGTAAAAACCCGCCGGTCGGACAGCACCAACCCGCGCCAGACACGTTGGCTGTCCAGCCTGCCGCTTCGGGCGGTCTCCTCCTCCGCCTGGCTGTGGACCTGGAGGCAGTTTTGAATCTGCTCGGTGAGTCGGCGGATGGCGTTCTGATAGAGGGCATTGTCCGCCCCGAAGGCGGCCCGGTTGCGCTCCTGCTGGAGCCGGGCCTGCTCCGCCAGACGGCGGGCCTCCCCGGTTGGGGCCTGCTCCGGGGCAGGCACCCCGGCGGTATACCAGAGGTGGCAGCCCAGATGGGCGCCGGTGCACAGCTTCTGCTCCGCCATAGCCAGCTCCCGGGGCGGGAGGAGGGAGGGACCGAAGCAGCTCTCAATATATCGCCGGTCAGAGGCGGCGTCCTCCTTCAGCCGGATTTTGGCCCGGCGGGGGTCCAGCCTGGGGCCGCCGCCCTCCCCCGTCCCGGTTCCGTGCCCGATTGAGGCCACGTCGGTGTGGACGAGCTCCACAGGCCTCAGCCGGGTCATCACTCCGGCCCATGCTCCGGTGAGATGAAAGCGAAGCAGCGGAGGCGGGCGGCTCCTGCCGTCAAAGAGGCGGAAGCGGGCGAACAGGTCCAGGATGGCCGGAAAAAGTTCCTGCTCCTCCAGTGGGCCCGGGGACAGGGCGGCGAACAGCCGCTTCTCATAGGGGGTCATCACCGGCGGGCGGAGGCCCAGCACCGCCTTCCACCGGGCGGACTGCATGGTGTAGCTCAGCTGATTCTTCGCCATCCACTCCTGCCGGGAGAGGGTGTGCTCCCGGTCAAAGAAGTCCGCCGCATATTCCCGGCGCAGCTCCGCCAGAACGGACCGGCGAGGCAGCTCCAGCTGATAGGCGGCGCTCTCCAGGGCCAGCCAGGCCAGGTCGTCCAGCAGGGCCTGCCGCCGGTCCCCCGCCCAGCGGTCAAAGAGCCTGGCCGGTTCCTCCTCCCCGTACCACTTGCGGACACAGCCCACAATGGTATTTAAGTAGAGGTTGGGGGTGCCGTCCCCGTTCAGGGACAGGAACAGAGGCTCAAAGCCGTAGGCCCCCGCCCCGTTCCAGATTTGATTCAGCGCCCGGCGCTGCCCGGCGGTGTAGTGGGCGTTCACGGGTCAAACAGCTCCCCACGGGTGAGCCTGGGGGAAACGCGGGCCGCCATCACGTCCCGGATGAGCCCCTGCTCGTAGCTGTCGAAGGTCTTGTTTGTAATTCCCATGTCCAGGGCGGGGCCGGAGGGGACGCCCGCCGCCATCA
Source organism: uncultured Oscillospiraceae bacterium (assembly GCA_950097245.1). Lineage (GTDB taxonomy): Bacteria > Bacillota > Clostridia > Oscillospirales > Oscillospiraceae > Lawsonibacter. The sequence continues at coordinate 4,003 of CATNCS010000006.1, forward strand.
GCTCCAGGGCGTCCAGCAGCCCCCGCAGGTCCAGGGCCTTGGTGGAGATCTCCCCGCCCTCGCACTTCTTTTGCAGGTCGAAGAACAGCTGTCCCAGCTGCTGGCGGTATTTTTTCTTCAAGGCCGGACAGCGGCGCTCCAGAAGTCGGTCCAGGTTCTCCAGGCTGATGGCAGGCATCTGAATGACCACAAACCGGGAGGCCAGGGCCTCGTTCAGCTCCCGGGTGCCGGCGTAGCCGTAATTCATGGTGGCAATAAAGCGGGTGGCGGGGGCCAGGGGGAGGCGCTCGTAGCCGGGGACGTCCAGCGCCCGCCGGAAATCCAGAACGGCGTGGAGGACGGCCAGCGCCTCGTTTTTCGCCATATTAATCTCGTCCAGAATACCGAAGCCCCCGTGCCGGGCACACAGGTAGACAGGCCCGGGCCGGAATTGGACCCGGCCGTCGGCAAAGGTGTCCATCCCGATCAGGCCCGAGGCGTCCAGATTCACATGGAATGATATGTTCCAGGCGGGGCGGCAAAAGACGGTGGCCAGATTTTCCGCCAGCACATTCTTCCCGGTGGCCTTGCCGCCGGTGAGAAGCAGATTCTTTCCACACAGCAGCGCGGCGAGGGCCTGCTCCCAGACCTCCCGCCCATAGTAGTGGAATTGCGGGGCCGGGACGCGCCCGGCCAGCTCCGGGGGACAGTCTTCCCGGAATCGCTCCAGCTCCTCCAGCAGCACGGGATTGATCCCTTCCTCTTTCAGAAACGAAAGCATAACCAAAGCACTTCCTCTCCTTGAAAAAGTTAGGCCCGGACGGCTTTTCCACCGCCTGGGCCACAGCTTTGGTGATGGATGGATCACACAAAAATGAGGAGTATTCCTTTGAGCGTCCTCATCTTAGCACCAAAACAAGAAAAATTGAAATACTTTTTTCATTGCAATTACCATATCTTTTTGATATGATAACCGGGGAGGGAAAAGAGATGGAACTGCGCACCCTGCACTACTTTACCGTCGTGGCCCGGGAGCTGAACTTCACCCGGGCGGCGGAAAAGCTGAACATGAGCCAGCCGCCTCTCAGCAACCAGATCAAGGCCCTGGAGGAGGAGCTGGGGGCCCGGCTTTTTATCCGTGGCAAGCGGCATCTGGAGCTGACGGAGGAGGGCGCTCTCCTGCTGCGCCGGGCGGTCCAAATGCAGGAGCTGGCCGACAAGACCCGGCAGGAGATTGCCAGCCTGCGGGATGGGATGACCGGCACCATCTATCTGAGTATGGTGGAGGGCCAGGCGCCCTTTCTGTCCGCCAAATGGATTTCCGGTTTCCGGGAGAAATTTCCACGGGTCCGGTATAACCTGTGGAACGGCAGCAGCGACGACGTGCTGGACCGGCTGCGCAAGGGGCTGGCCGACCTGGCCGTCATCGCCGCCCCTTACGACACCGAGCATCTGGAGGGCTTTCCCGTCGGCCGGGAGCCCTGGGTCGCCATGCTCCATCCGGACCACCCCCTGGCCAAGGAGCCGGGAGATACCATCCCCCTGTCCAGTCTGGTGGAAGAGCCTCTCATCGTCCCCAGCCGGAAGTCCCGAATTGAGTCCATCCGCCGCTGGTTCGGGGAAATCGGAGCGGAGCCCCGGGTCCTCTGTGAGATGTCCAACTATATGGACGCGGCGGCCCTGACCAGCCATGGCGTGGGCGTCAGCATTTTTCCTCAGACTACCGGCGTGTCCAACGGACTGGTGGTGTCCAAGGTGGTGACCTGTCCCTCCCGAACGGTGGAATACATCCTGGTCTGGAGCAAGGGGCAGTCCCCCTCCGGGCTGACCCGGGAGTTTATCCGGTATATTCAGGACTGCAGATAAAAACACCCCTGGAATTTTAAAAATTCCAGGGGTGTTTTTATCTGGCAGCCGGAGAAGGATTCGAACCCTCACAAACAGAGTCAGAGTCTGTCGTGCTACCCTTACACAATCCGGCTATCGGCCCTGCTATCGCAGGGACGAGTGTTATTATAGCAAAAGCGCAGAAAAAGTCAAGAGGTATTTTCAAATTTTTTCTTGTAAGAAAAAGTTACTGCTTCTCCACAGAGAAACGGAATCGGGTTGTGTGGCTGTAACCTGCGTCCGCCCTCAGGGTACAGGAGGGGAAACCGGGCTGGTTAGGGGTATCAGGAAAGTGCTGGGTTTCCAGGCAGAACCCATGGCGGAACCCGTAGACGGCGCCCGCTTTGCCCTTCCTGGCCTCCTCCACATAATTGGCGGTATAGAACTGGACGCCGGGGCTGTCAGTCTCCACCTCCATAACTATGCCGGTGACCTTGCTCCGGGCCTGGGCGGCCGGGCGCATGGTGCCGGGCCGGCCGTCTATAACAAAGTTGTGGTCATAGCCGTGGCCCCATACCAGCTGCTGGAAGGGCTCGTCAATGTGTCTGCCAATGGGGGTGGGTTGACGCAGGTCCATAGGGGTGCCTTCCACCGAATCAATGGTGCCTAGAGGAATACTGGTGCTGTCGGTGGGGGTATAGGAGGAGCAGAGGAGCCGGATCTCCTGTTCCAGCACATCCCCGCTGCCCTGTCCGGACAGGTTAAAGTAGCTGTGGTTGGTGAGATTGCAGGGGGTATTCCGGTCGGTAACGGCCTCATAGTGGATAGACAGGGCGTCTCCCTCCAGGGCATAGGTTACCTTCACCTGGACATGACCGGGATAGCCCTCCTCGCCGTCGGGGCTGTCCAGGGTAAGGACGGCCTTTTGGTCATCAGCCTCCTCCACCCCCCAGACCCGGTGGGACCAGCCCACAGTTCCGCCATGGAGGTGATTGGGCCCGTCGTTGCAGGCCAGGGTGTACTCTCTGCCGTCGAGGGTAAACCTCCCCTTGGCGATGCGGTTGGCAAACCGTCCCACCAGAGCGCCGAAGTAGCCGCCGTTGGCCTCGTACTCCGCCACGGTATCATAACCCAGCACCACATCCACCGGACCGTCCCTGCCGGGGACAGTAAGGACCCGGAGGACGCCGCCGAAGGTAATCACCCTTGCCGTCAGCACGCCGTTGCTCAGGGTCAGCTCCCGGACCTCCTCTCCCCGGCTCGTTGAGCCGAAGGGCACTCCAAATTCCTTGCTCATAAGCTTGGCCTCCCTTTTACAGATTACTGGGCATAGTATAGCAGATTTTCTTGCAAATGGCAAATTAATGTTCAGTGATGACGTCCGCTATGGTGTTCCGAGTGGTGATCCCACTCATGCTCCAGCACGGCGCAGGAGTGGCCGTCGATGGTGTACTCATACTCGGTGTCTCCACACCAGAACTCCAGCTCATACTCCAGCCGGCCGTCGTCCCAGTCCCGCTCGATATCCCAGCCGGTAACCTGGTCAGCAGTCAGCCCCGCGTGATCCAGGGCGGCCTGCTTGGCGGCCTCCTGTCCCACGTCTGTGGGGGCGGCAGTATTGATCCCAGCACCGCCGTGGTGGTCTATCTCGCTCTTGATCACAGAGCCGGTGTGACCGTCCACAGTGCAGTCATACTCGGTGGTCCCGCACCAGAACTCAATCTCGTACTCCAGCCGGCCGTCATCCCAGTCCCGTTCAATCTTCCAGTTGGTCACGTCGCTCTCGGACAGCCCCGCGTTGTCCAGAGCGGCTTTTTTGGCGGCGTCCTGGCCTATGTCCTGGCTCTGGGACGGGGCCGCAGGGGCCTGCGGAACGGGTTCGGGGGTCGTGGGGGCCGGGTCGGGGGCGACCGGAGTGGTAGTCGAGGTGTTCAGGATATCCTTCTGCCCGCTGATGACCTGGCCGGTAAAGGCGTCCACGATATAGTCGAAGTCTCCGAAAGCGGTGTGCAGCTCCACCTCATAGATACCCTCCTCCAGCTCCGGATCCACGTCGGTGGTGGTGGAGTTGAGGGCCGCCGTCCCGGCGTAGGTCTCCACCGCCATGGCGGCGGCGGGCTTGCCGATGGGGATGCGCTTCTCCCCTGCCTCCAGCAGGTCGTTCAGCTCCTCCACGGACAGGGCGGCCAGCTGGTCGAAGGCGGTAGTGCTGTTCAGGGCCAGGGTGCCGTTCATCTTCATGACCTTGTGGACCAGGGAGGCTTTCCCGGCGGACAGGCCGCTGTTGAAGGTCATATACTCCGTGGCGGGGGAGTTCGCGTCCAGCACCTGGCTGAGCACGGAGGTGCCCGGGGCCTGGGTTTTCAGCACCCCGTCCACCGAGGCCACCAGCTCGGCCTGGAGCCGCTGGGCCCGGGCCTGGTCGCTGTCCTCCACCGAGATGAGGATGGCGGAGGAGATGCTGTCCAGATAGCCCTCCCGCACCAGGGCGCCCACGATGGCGTTCACCGCCACGTCCAGCTTGGTGCCCTTCAAATCGGCGCCGCCGTCCATGTCGAAGAGGACCGCTGCGGCCTCCTCGTTGAGGGCGGTGCAGGAGATAACCCGCTCGTTTCGGTTCACCTTCAGCTCGATGCTGGGGTTCACGTCCAGGGACACCACCGAGGCCACGGCGTAGCTCTGGTGGTAGATCAGTCCGCCGCCCCCGGCCCCCAGCAGAACCAGCGCGGCGCAGGCGGCGGCCAGCCAGGGCCGCAGCCTCTTTTTGGACTTCACCTCGGTGACCTCCACATCAATAATGTTTGAATTGGTCTTCAGCTCTTTCATTTCCATCACGCTCCCGTTTTGTCCGCCGCATCGGGAGAGAATATCTTCCAAGTCGTCGGGGGCGGTCCGTGCAATCGCGTCCGCCAGCTTCTGTTCCAGTTCCCGGTCGGTCATCGGTCGCTCTCTCCTTTCATCAGGCTTCTCAGCTTTTTCAGCCCGCGGTGGTATTTGGACAGGACTGTGGACAGCGGCTGCCCCAGCAGCCGGGCGATCTCCCGGTGCTTCAGGCCGGCGGCGTGGAGGAGGACAACCCGCCGCTCCTCCGCCCCCAGCCGGGCCAGGGCCTCCTGGAGGACCGCCCGGTCCTCAGGCTCAACATCCGGGGCATCGGCGGGGATGGCATTCCACGCCTCCTCATCCAGGGTAGTCTGCCGTCCGCCCTGACGCAGGCGGGTGAGGGCCAGGTTCCGGGTGATGGTGAGCAGCCAGGCCATGGGCGAGCCCTGGGGCCGGTAGCCCGGGGCGCACTCCCACACCCGGACAAAGGCGTCCTGGGCCACATCCTGGGCCTCGTGCCCGTCGTGGAGCAGGGACAGCGCCAGCGCGTACACCGCCCCCCGGGTCAGACTGTACAGCCGGGCGAAGGCCTCCCGGTCCCCCCGCCCCACCTGGAGCAGCAGCCCATCCAGCTCCCGGAGGCGGCGCTCCTTCTCCTCTTCCGTTGTCTGGATACTCAAAACAGACAGCATAGTCCATTTCTCCTGTCACATAAGGAACGTGCGAAGCAGGTTTTTTATTGCACGCTTAAAAAAATTTTTTCATCTCTATTATATTGCCCATTTCCCGGGAAAGCAAGAAAAAATCCCGCCGCCCCAGAATATATCTGAGACAGCGGGCAGAGGGAATACGCTCAGCTCTCCGGATGGATATTGACCTTCATCAGCCGGTTGCTCAGCTCAGGACCGGCAATCATAGCGATGACCATCTTAATCAGGTCGCCGGGAATGAAGGGGATTACACACCATTTCATCGCCACATCCAGGGGATTCCCGGACTGGATCATGTACCAGATTGTACCCAGGGTGTACAGCACAGCTGTGGCCGCAATCATACCAAGGAATTGGAACACCCGGTTTTTGGGGAAGAAGCGGATGGCCAGTCCAGTGATGATTACCAGGGGAATATAGCCCGCAATGTAACCGCCGGTGGGCCCCAGGACCTTGCCGATTCCGCCTGCAAAGCCGGTGAATACAGGCGCGCCCACCATGCCCAGCAGGATAAAGACCAGCGTGGCCACAGCGCCCCTCTGCCAGCCCAGAATATAGGGGGTTATGTAAAGCACCAGGGTGCACAGAGACAGAGAGATAGGGCCGATTGGGATGGCAAAGGGGCTGACCGCCGCGATCACCGCCGCCATCACGGCCGTCATAGCCAGGGGATAAACGCTGCTTTTTGTCTTGGTTTCCATCAGAAATTACCTCTTTTCTTTAATTGTAACCCGGATTTAAAAGCAGTATACAATACTCTCTTCGGTTTGTCAACCTTTTTTCTTTATGGTTTACTATTTATTTTTACCGCTTTTCAGAAAATCTTAATCTTTCCTTCAAGGCATTTTATACTTTCTGTTGTAATATGGTAACAGCAGCTGAAGGGAGGGACGTTCCATGGCGGAGCGCACGATCTATATTTTACTGACCCGGTCCGGGACCTGGTTTTCCCGGCTGATCCACCTCGCCACCCGGGACGATTTCACCCACGCCTCCATCGGCCTGGACGGCCCCGGCGGCCCCTTTTACAGCTTTGCCCGAAAGTACCGCTATCTGGCCCTCCCCGCCGGCCTGGTGGAGGAACAGGTCACGGTGTACCGCCGGGCGGTCCCCTGCTGCCTCTATGAGCTGAAGGTGAGCGAGGAGACCTACCTCCGTCTGCGGCAGAGGCTGCGCTCCATGTATGTCCAGCGGGAGGAGTACCACTACAGCGTGCTGGGTGTGCTGGCCTGCTGGTTCAACCTGTCCCTTCAGCGGCGGCACCACTACTTCTGCTCTCAGTTTGTGGCCGGACTGCTGGAGGACTGCGGCGCTGTAGAGCTGCCCAAGCCCCCCACCCTGCTGCGTCCCGCGGACTTCTGCGGCATGAAGGACCTCCGCCCTGTCCACCGGGGCGCGCTGGAGGGCATTTTGACCCAGGGGGCGGCCTGAAAATTTTTTCTTCAAATTTCGCAATTAGGGGTTGACTTTTTCTTCTGACAACGTTATAATGTCCACTGTTGTTGCGAGTGTAGCTCATCTGGTAGAGCGCCACCTTGCCAAGGTGGAGGTAGCGAGTTCGAGCCTCGTCACTCGCTCCATCGTCGGAGCAAAGTCCGCTTTGCTCCGGCATTTTTTTGCAAAAATGCCATCCGCTCCGCTTCCTTGCTCCTCCTCTCCAAACCGGACCCGCTGCGCCGGGCTCCGGTCAGGTCAAACAAGGACCCCCGCCCATCGGGCGGGGGTCCTTCATTTACAGGATGATGCAGATCAGGCCGCCGGAGCCCTCGTTGATGATCCGCTGGAGGGTCTCCCGCAGCTTGGTGCGGGCGTCCTCGGGCATGCGGTTGATCTTGGCGTTCAGGTCCTCGTTCACCAGCTCGTGGAGGGACTTTCCAAAGATATTGGCCTCCCAGATACGGCTGGAGTCCCCCTCGTACTCCTGAAGCAGGTAGTGGATCATGTCCTCGCTCTGCTTCTCGCCCCCCACGATGGGGGAGACCTCTGTCTCGATGTCGGCGCGGATCATATGGATGGAGGGGGCGCTGGCCTTCAGCCGGACGCCGTACCGCCCCCCCTGCTTCATGATCTCGGGCTCCTCCAGCACCAGGGAGTCGATGGGGGGCACCACGATGCCGTAGCCCGTCTCCTCCACCTGCTGGAGGGCGTCGGCCACCTTGTCATAGGCCTTTTTCACCCCGGCCAGCTGGGTGAGCAGGGCCATCAGGTCGCCGTCGTCGCCAATCTCAAAGCCCGACTGCTGAGACAGGGTGTTGTAGAACAGCCCCCGGGGCAGCTCCAGGCAGGCGGCGGACACTCCGGTGCCCAGGTCAATGTTGGAGATGCGGGCGTCGCTGACCACCTCGCAGTCCCGGAAGGAGTTCACCGCGCTGTCCACGTCCCGCACCCGGCGGAGCTGGGCGGTGCCCTCCCGGATGGCCCCGTACAGGGCGGACTTGATGGGGTGCTCCTGGGGCAGGGCGTCCACCCAGGGGGGGAGGAACAGGTCCAGCTCCTTGACGGGGAACTCGTAGAGGACGCTCTTTAAAATGGCGTTGATCTCCTCCTGGTCCAGCTCCAGGCAGTTGGCGGCCACGCAGGTGACGTCGTACCGCTGGGCGATGTCGGAGCGGATGGCCCTGGCCCGCTCCGAGGCGGGGTTGGCGGAGTTGAGCAGCACCACAAAGGGTTTTCCCAATTCCTTCAGCTCGGAGATGACCCGCTCCTCCGCCTCCAGGTAGTCCTCCCGGGGGATATCGGTGATGGTGCCGTCGGTGGTAACCACCACACCGATGGTGGAGTGCTCGGAGATCACCTTCCGGGTGCCGATCTCCGCCGCCTCCGCCATGGGAATCTCGTGCTCGAACCAGGGGGTGGTCACCATCCGCTCGGTCTCCCCCTCCAGCTGGCCCACCGCGCCGGGCACCAGATAGCCCACGCAGTCGATCATCCGCATCTGGAAGGCGGCGCCCCCGTCCACCTGGACCGCCACCGCCTCCTCGGGGACAAACTTGGGCTCCGCCGTCATGATGGTCCGGCCGGAGCCGCTCTGGGGCAGCTCGTCCCGGGCCCGCTCCCGGCGGTAGACATTCTCGATGTTGGGGATCACCAGCGTCTCCATAAACCGCTTGATAAAGGTGGATTTTCCTGTCCGGACCGGCCCTACCACGCCGATGTAGATATCGCCCTCGGTACGGAGCGCAATATCCTCATAGATTTTGCGATCTTCCACTGCAATTCCTCCTTCGGCTGTGTGAGCCGGTATTTGTTCCTTACAGTGTATGAGACAGGCTGGGGATTATGACAGAAATACTGGAAGAGGCAGGCCTGAACCGGCCTGCCCCTGTTTGCTACACCGCCTCCAGACAGACAGTGAGCTGTTTTTGAAATTCTTTCTCCGCTTCGGCAAGATAACGCCAAACAGCGTGGAACGCGCCTGTGTACTCGCTTCCCGCGTCCTCCAGGCCCAGAACCATGATTCGGACCGCCGCTACACCGTCGGAGATACGCTGGGCGGAAATTTCCAACTCCAAAAGATTTTTCTGAATATCCATCGTTCTACTCCTTGATTTTCACCAGGGGTTGTGGCATAATCAGATTTGCCGCTCCTCCTTGGTGTGGTAATAGGGTGTTGGTGGGACTTGTTGGGTCGCCAGCACTCTATTTTTATTGGCTGAGCTCTTCGTCTATTTTCTCGTTGAGCCATTGGGTCTTTGTTTTGTTCTGCTCTTTTAATTTTTCTGTCAGCGCATTTAACTTTTCTCGCGACATCGGGACACTGAACTGCCCAATGGTTTCACGCCGCTTCCGAAAATACTCAGCCCGACTCTTATCAGGCAATATCTCACCTCCTTTGCTAGCTATTATACAGCTGTGCTAGCAACATGTCAAGCTATATTTAAGAAATAAAATCAAGAGGCAGGCCCAAACGGGTCTGCCCCTCTGTTAGGATTGCTCCTGATAGAAATCTGCCAGCCGGTCAAACGGTTGGCGGTATCGGTCCCGAATGGCCGTCAGGATTCGGGCAGCCTGGGCGTCATCGTAGATGTGAGAGGTCACATTCCGAGAAGCCAGCATGTCAAGCCATACCTCCTCATCGGAGATCAGACCGGCGGCGTAGGCCTTTTTGAGGACCTGTTTGGGAAACTGCATCTTTTCCGCTCCCTGGTCCTCCATATACTCCTTCAGGGATTTCCAGGCCAGCTCGAAGGTAAACTCAAACCGCTGGATCACGCCGTCCCGCACCACAGTGGACCCGGGCAAGGCGGCGTACTCCTCCAGCGCCTCCCCCAGCCGGGCGGCGGCCTTGCAGAAATTTTCACACTTCATCAGCAGCATACAACATCACCCCTTCCTCCTTAATCCGTTCCAGCAGGGCCGGGTCCGTATCCGCGTCCACACAGACCAGATCAAATTCCAGCAGGGTAGGCAGGTCCTCCAAAGCCAGACGCAGACGGCCGGCGGCCAGCCCCTCCAGCCCCCATACCGCCAAGTCCACATCGCTGCGCTCCCGATTGTCTCCCCGGGCCCTGGAACCGAACAGCTTCAACTGAGAGACTCCGCATTGAGCCGCCAGCTCCCGGAGCTGCTCCCGCAGAGCATCTGCGATACAGGCCTTCATCCCGCTCCCTCCTTTGTTTCATTCTACCACGATTGTACCCAAAACTCAACCAAAACATGAAAGGAGGCAGGCCCAAACGGGTCTGCCTCACGTTTTATCGGGTGCTGGGGATGAGGAGCATCCGGCCCATGGGCAGGGCGTCCTCCTCCAGCTCGTTGGCCTGGAGGATCTGCTCCATGGTGGTGCCGTGGGCCTTGGCGATGTCCCACAGCTCCTCGCCGGGGGACGGCATCCGCAGGACGACGGAGGGCCGCTGGCCCTCCCCCGCGCCCCGGGCCTCTCCCATCCGGGCGCCGGTCACCGCCGGGAGGTTGGTGGTCTCGGTGGTCAGGCAGTGGAACTCCACGGTAAAGCGCACCTCCACTCCGCCGGCGGCGGGGGCGGCGAAGACCTCCCCGGGACAGGCGCAGAAGCAGGAGCACTTTGCCCCCTCGGGGCACTCCAGCCGGCAGGTCACCGGGATAGACCGGCGGATACACTGGACCAGCTCGTTCTCGTCCAGATAGAGCACGGTGATCCAGGCCTCGGCGGTGAGGACCAGCTCCTTCCCCTCCCGGCTCTGGCGCACCTGGCCCAGGGCCAGCCGTGCGTCCACCACAGAGCGCACCATCTCCCCCGTCTCCAGCAGCTCCCGGACGGCCTGGGGCCGCACCGACTGCTCTGTCAGGCTGCAAAGGGGCTGGTTCTCCCGCTCCACCTCCATCAGGTTCGCGGTGCTGTACAGGTCCTGGAGGAGGGTCACCGGCCGGCGGCTGTACACCCGGGCCTGGGCCAGCAGCTCCAGGGTGACATCCAGCTCCCGGCCGTCGCCGGGCATCTGGTCACACTGGACGGAGGCCACCTCCACCTCAACCTGGCAGTCCCCCTCCTCCCCGGCGCCCGCCGCCTCGATGATCTGGGAGAAGGGCATGGACTCATGGCTGGCGGAAATCGTCCCCCCCGCCTCCTGGAGGAGGAGGTAGAGCTCCACCATCCCCTTGAAAATCAGCTTGGAGCCGATGAGCTTGCTCTCGGTACACACCGGCTGAGCCCGGACGGCCAGCAGCACGGGGGACTCCCCCGTCCCCTGGAGCCGCACCTGGTCGGAGAAGGTGAAGGGCTTCTCCTGGACGGCGCACAGCTGGTAGTGCTCCCCCTGGAACTGCCGCTGGCACAGCCCCTCCTCGTCGGGGCCGGTCACGCCGCTGCAGATGGGCCGCTCCACCGGCTGGCAGGCGGTGACATCCACCGCCAGGTCCACCCGCAGCAGCACCTTCCGGGGGTTGAGGGCCCGGGCCTCGGCGCAGCGCAGCCGGGGGCTGGCCAGCACCGTCCCCCGCTCGGTGAGGCCGGGGGCCTCCGCCTGGCAGGTGAAGGGCAGGCCCGCCTCCATCCGCCGCAGGCCGCCGCCCCCCTCCGGCTGATACAGGATGGCCACCCGCACCATGCCGGTGACCTGGGCCACCCCCTCCCGGGCCTGCTTGCCGCTGAGGGTGGCCTGGCCGCACACATCCACAATCCGCAGAATATCCGGGCAGGCGTCAGGGACAATGCTCTCCAGCGTCTCCTCCTGGCACAGGGTGACCTCCGCCACCGTTTCATAATTGATAATGGTATCCCGTTCAAATTCCATATTGTCCGCTCCCTTTTCATAGTGTCAGCCTGGCTTTGTTGACACTATATGCCTGGGAGATCCTATGTATGCCCCCCGCCGCAGTTTTTCCGTTCCCGCCCGCAGGGCGGGAACAAATAACCGCTTTTGGTTATTTGACCTTGAATATCCTGCGCAGCAGCCCCCGCAGGCACCGGGGGGAACGTACCACCACGATACCCATGAAAACGCCTCCCCTCCCTGTTGGATTTGCCGTTGACGGCTGTACTATCCTATGTGAGAGCGGGGAAAGTGTGCCTTGCAAAATTGGAGAAATGTGCTATAATGAGAGCAATCAGAAAACAGAAGGGGATACCGGCATGACAGATCAGGAACTGCTGCAGGCAATCAGAGAGATTACCAGAGAAGAGGTCCGGGCGATTACAAGGGAAGAGGTCCGGGCAATCACCAGAGAAGAGGTTCGCGCAATCACCAGAGAAGAGATTCAGGAATCTGAAAAAAGGATTATGGCAGCTACAAAGAAAGAAATTCAAGAATCTGAAGCACGTATCAAAAAAGAAACTATTCTTCTGATGGACGCTGAATTTGGGCCGAAATTCAACCTGTTGGCCGAAAATCAGGACATTATAATAGAAAGGCTTGACAAACTGGAAAGGAAGGTTGACGGTCTGGAGGACAAGGTGCTGGAGCATGATTTCAGGCTGAAAATCATCAAGTAAGCGCAAGAAAGCCGCCCGGATGGGAAGGGGGCCGGCGTATGAACGGCTCTGAACATCGGGAGGTATACCAGAAACGGCACAGGCCTTGGCCTGTGCCGTCTGTTTTCAATCCATGCAAAACATGGGCCGCGCCTCGTCGAAGAGGTCCACCATGCCGCAGTAGTTGAGCACCTCATACTTCCACAGCCAGTCCTGCTGCTCCTCATTCAGCTCCGACTTCTTCAAAAACCGGCCGTCAGCGGTGACAAAGCCCACAGGAGTAACGGCGGGCATGACCTCATACAGGTCGGACAGAAACTCCATATAGCCGGTAAGGGGCAGGCCGGCGGCCCGGGCGGTGAGCACCCCCAAAAAGTTGGGACTGGCCACCACATCCTGCCGCTCCTCAATGTCGTAGTTGGCCCAGATAAAGAAGGGCACTGCGTACTGCCGCAGCACCTCCTCGGTCGTCCGCTCCGACAGCTTCTTGCCGTACAGCTCCTCATAGAAGGCGTTGGTGAGGGGGGGCTGGTGGTCCCCGAAGAAGACCACCAGGGTGGGCTCCTCACACTGGCTGTAGTAGGTAATCAGCTGCTCCAGGGCCTTGTCGCTCTCCCGCATCAGGTCCAGGAACTGCTCCGCGGTGTAATCCGCCGCCTTCAGGCTGGAGGGCAGCTGAATGGTCCGGGGCAGATTCTTCCAGCCCTGGGCATAGCCGCTGTGGTTCTGCATGGTGACATTGAAGAAGAAGCTGCTGTCCTCCTGTTCGGTGGACCGATAGATCATCTCATAGTCCGACTGGTCGGAGATATAGCTGCGGATGATGTAGGGATCGGGGACGTCCTCCTCATACATCTGCCGGTCAAAGTCCAGATACTGGTAGGCCAGCACCCGGTTCCAGCCGGAGGATTTATAGGGGTGGAAGGCGGTTGTGGCATAGCCCTGGCTCCCGGCCAGGGCGGCCAGGGAGGGCATGCCCTCCTCCACGTAGAGCTGATAGGCCACGGTGTGGGGGGGCTGGAACAGGCTGGTGAAGCCGGTGAGGTACTCAAACTCCACGGTAGCGGTGCCTCCCCCGGTGACGGTGGAGTACATCCACCCCTTGACGGTGTTCTCCTCCATGGAGTGGAGGAAGGGCGTGGGGTCCTCCGAGGGGTCCAGGCCGTCAAAGATGGTCAGGTCACCAAAGGACTCATTCATGATGACCACGATATTCACCGGCTTTTTGTCCGGGTCGGCGGGGACGCCGGGGTACTCCTCCATCAGCTTCAGCACCGCCTCCTCCGAGTAGCCCTCCGGCTTATCCACCGAGGAATACCGCAGGGCGATGGAGAAGTTGAGCAGAAAGCCGTTGCGCTGGGTGACCCACTGCTGGGTATAGATGTCCAGTGCGGGGAGCATCCCGGTACAGAAAAAGGCGTAGCAGTAGCAGATCAAGGTCCCCCAAAGGGCCACAGCGGCCGGAGGAGAAATTTTAGCCCGTCTCTTCTGGGGAATACAGAAAAGCAGCAGAAACAGGTAGGCCGCAAACAGGACGGCCGCCTGGGTAATGTACTGGTCTGCGGAGTAGTCAAAGCCGTCGGCCACGTTGGCGGCGGTGCGCCAGCCGGTGATGTCCGCCGGGAAGAGGATGCGGCCCCGGAAGCGGAGGACGTAGTGGTTCACCAGGCCGAAAACAAAGCAGAACACCGTACCAGCGGCGGCGGCCCGGCGGTTCCGGCCCAGAACCAGCCGCAGGGCAATAAAAATGCCGTAGTAAAACACCATGTTCATCAGCACCTGCCAGGGGGCCAGGTCCTTGAACACGTCGTTCTCATTTAAAATCTCCACCATCCACAGGCAGACCCAGGGCCCCAGCAGGAAGACCAGCCGGGACAGCCACTTGCCCGGGTGCTCCCGCCAGTCCCTCACCAGCCTGGGGAAGGTGTCGTCATACAGCAGCGCTCTCATGTCTTTTCCTCCAACGCGGCCTCGCCGCAGCAGTCAAAGATAAGGATAGCAATTTTTTTCAAAAAAGCAAGAGAATTGCCCCATTTTAAAAAATATTTAATCTTCGCCTCTCTTCCCATATAGACGCAGAATATCCCCGGAGGTTCCCAAACATCTCTTCCCCCGGCAGACATGTATATTCATTCCGTTTTATCGTATATTTTTCTCCCCCTCTCCGAGGCTTTTAATATCTATCATCCTTTTCACCCAAAATAGCAGCGGTAAGCGCCGGTTTTTTGAACACTTATCTATTGACTATATATATCCTCCGGTGTATACTTTTCCACAGTGTCCGGAAAATCCGGACCATGCCATCCAGCATTTGAAAAGGAGTTTTTACAATGAAAAAGATTCTTGCTTTCGCCATGGCCGCCGCCATGGCCCTGTCCCTGGCCGCCTGCGGCGGCGGCAGCGGCGCCGCGAGCTCCAAGCCCGCCGCCAGCAATCCCCCCGCCGCCTCCGGCTCTCAGGGCGGCAGCTCCGCTGACGCCAGCACCCCCGCCTCCTTCACCACCGTGGAGCCCGGCAAGCTGCACATGTCCACCAACGCCCAGTTCCCGCCCTACGAGATGGTCGCCGACGGCGAGGGCGTCTACCAGGGCTTCGAGGGCATCGACATTGAGATCGCCGTGGCTCTGGCCGACAAGCTGGGCCTGGAGCTGGTCATTGAGGACATGGACTTCGACTCCGCCCTTATGGCCGTGCAGGAGAACCGCAGCGACATGGTGCTGGCCGGCCTGACCTACCGGGAGGACCGGGACCAGGTGATGGACTTCTCCACCAGCTACGCCACCGGCGTGCAGGTGGTCATCGTCCCCGACGGCTCTGACATCACCGACCTGGACGCTCTGGAGGGCAAGATGATCGGCACCCAGCGGGGCACCACCGGCTACATCTACGCCTCCGACACTCCGGAGAACGGCGGCTACGGCGAGGACCACGTCCTGGCCTACGACAACGGCACCCTGGCGGTCCAGGCCATGCTGGGCGGTCAGATTGACGCGGTCATCATCGACAACGGCCCCGCTCAGGA
Source organism: uncultured Oscillospiraceae bacterium (assembly GCA_950097245.1). Taxonomy (GTDB): domain Bacteria; phylum Bacillota; class Clostridia; order Oscillospirales; family Oscillospiraceae; genus Lawsonibacter. The sequence continues at coordinate 19,253 of CATNCS010000006.1, forward strand.
GTATGTGAAGGCCAACCCCGGCACCCACATCCTGGACGGCGAGTGGGTGGTGGAGGACTACTGCCTGGCCGTGGACGAGGGCAACGCCGACCTGCTGAACGCCCTGAACTCCGCTCTGGAGGAGCTGATTGCCGACGGCACCGTAAAGACCATCATTGACAAATACATCACCGACTGATTGAACCCCAAGTAAAAAGGGCGGCCCCAACCGGCCGCCCTTTTCAAATTTCCGAAGGAGAGAGGAACATCCATGAGCTATTGGGAACAGCTGTACACAGCCCTGCCCCCCATTGCCGAACGCAATACCTGGCAGGAAATCTATGGGAAATTTTATTTATCCTGGTTCGAGGGCGGCCGATGGATGACCTATTTCCAGGGGCTGGCCACCACCATCCAGGTCACGGTCATGGCTCTGGCCCTGGGCGTGGTGCTGGGGGTGCTGGTGGCCGTCATCCGCACCGCCCACGACCAGCAGCGGCCCGGACAGCACAATTTCCTGCTGGGCCTGGTCAACCTGGTGTGCAAGGTCTATGTCACCGTCATCCGCGGAACCCCTATGCTGGTTCAGCTGATGATTATGGGCTTTGTGGTCTTCAAGAGCAGCCGCAACTTCGCCCTGGTGGGCGCCCTGTCTCTGGGAATCAATTCCGGGGCCTATGTGGCTGAGATCATCCGGGGCGGACTGATGTCTCTGGATGTGGGCCAGTCCGAGGCGGGCCGCTCCCTGGGCCTGAATTACATGGACACCATGCGCTTTATCGTGGTCCCTCAGGCCTTCAAGGCCATTCTCCCCTCCCTGGGCAACGAGTTTATTGTCCTGCTGAAGGATACCTCCCTCATCTCGGTTATCGCGGGCAAGGAGATTGTCTACTTCGCCCGGGCCATTATTACCAAGACCTACGAGCCCATGTTCCCCTACTTAATCACCGCCGCCATGTACCTCATCATGGTGCTGATCTTCAGCTGGCTCCAGGGCAAGCTGGAAAGGAGGCTGCGTCAAAGTGATCGACGTTAAAAATCTGTCCAAGTCCTTCGGCGACCACCTGGTGCTGGACGATATCTCCGAGCACATCTCCCCCGGGGAGAAGGTGGTAGTGATCGGCCCCTCCGGGTCAGGCAAGTCCACCTTCCTGCGCTGCCTCAACCTGCTGGAGACCCCCACGGCGGGCACCATCACCTTCCAGGGCACCGTCATCACCGACCCCAAGGTGAAGATCGACAAGGTGCGTCAGCAGATGGGCATGGTGTTCCAGCACTTCAACCTCTTCCCCAACATGACCATCCGGAGGAACATCACCCTGGCCCCGGTGCGCACCGGCCTGATGCGCCAGGAGGAGGCCGACGGTCTGGCTCTGTCTCTCCTTCAGCGGGTGGACCTGGTGGACAAGGCGGAGGCCTACCCCAGCCAGCTGTCCGGCGGCCAGAAGCAGCGCATCGCCATCGTCCGGGCCCTGGCCATGAAGCCCAAGGTCATGCTCTTTGACGAGCCCACCTCCGCCCTGGACCCTGAGATGGTGGGCGAGGTGCTGGACGTGATGAAGGAGCTGGCCCGGGACGGCATGACCATGGTGGTGGTCACCCACGAGATGGGCTTCGCCCGGGAGGTAGGCAGCCGGGTGCTGTTTATGGACGGCGGCCACATTTTAGAGCAGAACGAGCCCCACGCCTTCTTCGACCACCCTCAGAACCCCCGGACCCAGCTGTTTTTGTCCAAGGTACTGTGATGTGTATAAAGCCTCCCCTCAAAGTACGTTGCGATAAGAAAAATGCCTGTAGGGGCGCATATTATGCGCCCGCGGGCGGCTGATAGCCGCCCCTGCAGGATTTCTTACACAACGCTTCAAGAGGGGAGCTTTTTTTCAGGGTAGAAATTGCGGGAAAATTGGTGTATAATCAGGGAAAAAGGAGGATGAAGAAATGAGAAAAATCCCTCACCTGATTCTGCTGGCCGCTCTGACGGCACTGCTGCTGTGCGGCTGCAGCAGCAGCCAGGCCAACACCCCAGCCGCCTCCGGCTCCCCCGCTCCCGCTGTCTCTGAACCGGAACCCGCTCCTCCCCCGCCGCCCCCCTACACCCTGGACCGCTCCAACATCCCGGAGGAGGTCAACGTGGAGGTCGCCGTGGCTGCGTCGGAGGCGCCGGTGACCTACGCCCAGGTGCTGGACGAGGCGGAGCGCCAGGGGGACCTGGGCGGGCAGATTGACCTGACCGCCTACCGGCTCACCGTCCCACAGATCAAGGACGTGACCGCCCGGTGTCAGGGCAGGTCGGTGCTGTGGCAGCTGGACGTGGACGGGGAGACCATCACCCCCGACATGGCAGCGCTGGACCTGTCCGGCCACGACCTGGCCGGCCTGGGGGTGGACCTGTATGAGATATTCGAGGTCCTCCCCTCCCTGACCCGGGTGGACCTGTGCAAGACCGGCTTTACCAACGCGGAGTACGCCGCCCTCCAGGACACCTTCCCCGACATCCGCATGATCTGGGAGATTGTCTGGCACCACTGGACCTTCCGCACCGACGTGGTGGCCTTCTCCACCATGAAGACCTGCGCCCAGACCTTCTTCCTCTACGACGAGGACGCCCAGTATCTGCGCTACTGCACCGATCTGGTGGCCCTGGACCTGGGGCACAACCGGGTCCACGACTGGTCCTTCCTCCAGTACATGCCCAACCTGAAGATCCTCATCGCGGTGGACAACCAGGTGAAGGACCTGTCCTGGATTCAGTACACCCCAAAGCTGGAGTACCTGGAGTTCTTTGTGGGCTATGTCACCGATTTGAGCTTCTTGCAGTACACCCCCAACCTCAAGGACCTAAACATCAGCTACAACCGGGTCAGCGACGCCACCTACCTCTACAATCTGCCCAACCTGGAGCGGCTGTGGATGGAGCACACCCGGATTCCCTACAGCGAGTACCAGAAGCTGGTGGATACCTATCCCGACGCCAAGATCGTCCGCAACGGCGAGGGCTCCATCGACCAGGGCTGGCGGAAGCACGAGCGGTACTACGCCATGCGGGATATGTTCAAGAACAACTATGTCCATGAGCTGTTTATGGATCAGGAAGAGGCCGGATAGCCCAGGAAAACCGGAGCGGCAGTCATACGACTGCCGCTCCTATTATTTCGTCTCTTCTCTATGTCCGCCTCGCCCATCCCCTCACCGGATGCCCTTCCCCAGGGGAATCAGGCACAACAGAATGACCAGCGTTCTCTGTGCAGACAGGACCGGCGCAAAAGCGCCGGTCCCGATTTTTGCAAAAAGCTCTTGCATCATGAGAAAATTTGGTATAAAATGAGGCTACGAGATGAATAGGGCAGGGTAAGGGGAGGAGGAAGCTCCCCTTACCCCTATGCAGGAGAAACCACCTCCCACACAGCAAGAAACTTGCGCCATCCCAATTATAACGCCTTTTGGCCCACTTTTCAAGGCGGAATGGGGAACGTGCTGTTGTTTTAAGCGGTGCAGGGTGTAAAGTCCTGCGCCGCTTTGTTCGTCTCGACGGCGGGCTGCGGGGGGCCGGGAGGCTCCCCCTGTACTGCCGGTCGAGCATACGAAAACAGATAAGGAGGAACAATCATGGCAAAACCAACCTTTGATCCCCGGCCGGGGGAGGAGCTGTTTGCCCAGAAGGCGGGCTGCGACTGCTGGAAGATGCCCCAGGTGGTGGGCAAGCGGCAGATTTCCGGCAAGCTGTACATGACCGACCAGCGGGTAGCCTTCCTGGCCTCCGGGCTGATGGGCACCGCCTCTGTCAGCTGGGAGATCGAGATGAAGGACATCGCCTCAATCAAAACCTGTACCACGCCCCCCTGCTTCCCTTTCGGCATTGAGATGACCATGCGGGACGGCAGAGTGTACATGATAGGCATCATGAAGCGGGACAAGTATGTGGAGTGGCTCAACGCCCATATTTCCTGACAAGACGTACCGCCTCCCCGGCCGGGGAGGCGGTTATTTTTACGTCTTGGGCTTGGGCTTACAGATGAGCGCCACCAGAAAGCCAAAGAAGATAGCGGCGGTGATCCCGCCGGCGGCGGCGGTGGAGCCGCCGGTGAGGGCGCCGATGAGGCCGTCCTGGCCCACCGCCTTTTTGACCCCCTTGGCCAGCAGGTGGCCGAAGCCGGTGAGGGGCACCGTGGCCCCCGCGCCCCCCCAGTCCACCAGGTACTGGTACACCCCCACGCCGCTGAGCACCACTCCGGCGGTGACGTAGCTCACCAGAATTTTGGCGGGGGTGAGGGGGGTCTTGTCGATGAGGACCTGTCCGATGACGCACAGGACGCCTCCGCAGAGGAACGCTTTCAGATACTCCATGATGATCTCCTCTCCATGTCCCCAATAAAGATTGTATAAAATGACAGGAAATCCTGTAAAAGGGGCCGGGACGGGAAAAATTGTCCTTTCTGGAAGTACAGTCCCTGTTTTCCCCCTGTAAATGCCTGTTTGGGAACCCTTATCGATCACTTTTTGCCAGTTTAGTGGTGTATTATTTTAGTCGAATAAAACAATCGGTATTTGACGTCCGCGTATGGCGGACAGAAAAAGCTACTTTTCGGTGGAGACAGCGATGGCGTGGCAGATGCCGGGGATGGACTCCCCCTGAAAGGCGGAGGTGGGGGAGTGGAGGGCCCCTGTGGGGCAAAAAAGGATATTTTTCCAGGTTTTTGCCTTTAAATTGTTCAAAATATAGCCGGTGAGCACCGAGGCGCAGCACCCGCAGCCGGAGCCGCCGCAGTGGACGTCCTGATTTTTGATATCGAACAGCATAGCCCCGCAATCACCGTGATTTTTCATCTGGATACCATTTTTTCGCAACAATTCAATCAACAATTCACTGCCCAGCACGCCCAGGTCACCGGTAAAGATCATGTCGTAGCTGGCCGGTGACCGCCCTGTATCCTTAAAGTGGGAAATAATGGTATCTGCCGCCGCCGGCGCCATCGCCGCCCCCATATTATTCGTGTCGGTAATCCCCTTATCCACGATTTTTCCCACGGTTACGTGGGTGATATAGGGCCCCGGGCCCTCCCGGGCCAGGATGGCCGCCCCTGCGGCGGTGGCGGTCCACTGGGAGGTGGGGGTGCGCTGGCCGCCGTACTCCAAAGGGGTGCGGTACTGCCGCTCCGCCGAGCAGAAGTGGGAGGAGGCGGTCACCGCCGCCCACTCCCCAAAGCCGCCGTCCAGGGTCATGGAGGCCAGGGCCAGCCCCTCTCCCATGGTGGAGCAGGCCCCGTACAGCCCGAAAAAGGGGATCTGCTGCCCCCGGGCGGCGAAGGAGGAGCCGATGCACTGGTTGAGCAGGTCACCGGCAAAGATCCAGTCCAGGGCGGAGGCCGCCTGACCCGCCTTGTTCAGGGCCAGACCCAGGGCCTGCTTCTGCATGGCGCTCTCCGACTTCTCCCAGGTGGACTCGCCGAAGGTGTCGTCCCCGTCGATATAGTCGAAGGAGTCCGCCAGAGGGCCTTCCCCCTCCTTCTTGCCCGCCACATTGGCCCAGCCGGCCAGGGAGGGCGGGTTGGCCAGGGCCGCCGTCTGGGCGCCGATTTTTTTGGTCGTCATAGTCTCACCCCGTTCAGTCGCCCCGACTGCGGCGGGGCGGACAAATCGTTTATAGAACGGAAGTAGTTTTCCGCCGATGGGAGAAAATATGTTTGACCAATTCAGTTATTTTTTACCTGCGGACAGGGGACAAAATCCTGTAAAAAACGCGAGGGTCACTTTCGTGATCCTCGCGGGGAGCCCTGCTTATTGGGACAGCGCCTCGATCGCGGCGGCGGCGGCCATCTGTTCGGCCTCCTTCTTGCTGCGGCCCGAGCCGGAGCCGACAGATTTGCCGTTCAGGTCCACCTCAACAAAGAAGCGCTTGTTGTGATCGGGGCCCTCCTCTCCCACCAGGCGGTACTGGAGGACCTGTCCGTTCTCCCGCTGGACCAGCTCCTGGAGGGCGGTTTTGTGGTCCAGGGGCTTGGCCAGACCGGCGATTTCCCGGCTGAGGATATACCGCTGAATGAACTTCCGGGCAGAGCCGATGCCGCCGTCCAGGTAGATGGCGGCCAGTACGGCCTCCACCGCGTCGGCCTGGATGGAGGGCCGCTCCCGGCCGCCTCCGGTGCTCTCGCCCTTGCCCAGATGGAGGTATTTTCCCAGCTCCAGCTCCCGGGCTACCTCTACCAGACTTTCCTCACACACCAGGGCGGCACGGGTGCGGGTCAGCTCCCCCTCGGGCATGTCGGAGTGGTTGCGGTACAGGTGGTCGGCCACCACCATGCCCAGGATGGAGTCGCCCAGGAACTCCAGCCGCTCGTTGCTGAGCAGCTTGCCCCGGCTCTCGTTGGCCCGGGAGCTGTGGGTCAGAGCGTTTTCCAGCAGGGACAGGTCATGAAAGCTGTAGCCCAGCTTTTCTTCCAAAGTATTCATGTAAAACTCCTTGGAGCCCGTGGCGCCTGTGGGCCGGGCTCTTAAACAGTGGAACTCCGCCTCTGGCGGAGTTCCGGTATTCAGTCAATTTTATTCTTCAAAAACCGGACCAGGTCGCCTACGGTAGAGATGGAGGCGGCCTCTTCCTCGCCCAGTTCTTCAATACCGAATTCCTCCTCCAGGGCCATGGACAGGTCCACAATGTCTACAGAGTCGGCGTTCAGGTCGTCAGTAAAAGAGGTATCCATAGTGATGCTGTCGGCGTCAACATTGAATTGCTCGGCGATCAGGGCAGCCAGCTTTTCAAAAATCATAATGTGTCGCTCCTTTTATTATGTGCCTGGGCACTTGTTTCTGTCCCCTATGATAGGCACATTTTTCCCGCCTGTCAATAGTTTTTTCTCTTTTCCAGTCTTAAAATTTCTGCGCTGTAAATTGTTATTCCATTATTTTCCGGCTCAAAAGTTTCAGAACAGCCGCATCTGAGGTTTTGGACAGCTTTTTTACGCTCATGCCTCAGTGCCCTCCCTGGCAGGGGCGTCCAGGCGCATGAGGTCGATGTGCTCGGTGATGCTCTCGATAATCCCCGAGGAGGCCACGTCCCGGGCCTGGCGGACGGCGTTCTGGATGGCGTAGGCGTCGGAGGAGCCGTGGGCCTTGATGACAGGCCTGGAGATGCCCAGCAGGGCGGTGCCCCCCACCTCGCTGGAGCTCATCAGCTTCTTCAGGTTCTTCAGCCCGCCGGACACCATGACGGCGGCCAGCCTGGTGAGCAGGTTCTTCTTGAAAATCCCCTTCAGCTCCCGGACCAGGAACAGCCCGGTGCCCTCCATTGTTTTCAGAAAGATGTTCCCCGAGTAGCCGTCGGAGACAATCACGTCCACCGCGCCCTCCACCGCCTCCCGGGCCTCCACGTTGCCCACGAAGTTGATGCGGCCCGCCTCCGCGGCCGCCTCCAGCATGGGGTAGACGGTAGTCTGGAGGGTGGTGCCCTTGGAGGGCTCGGCCCCGATGTTCAGCAGCCCCACCTTGGGGTTGGGCCGGCCCAGCACCTTCTCGGCGTAGTAGGAGCCCATGTAGGCGAACTGGAGCAGATACTCCGGGGGACACTCGGCGTTGGCCCCGCAGTCGATGAGCACCGCGCCGCCGCCGCCCGTGGGCACCACCGGGGCCAGGGCCGCCCGGCGGATGCCCTTGATCCGCTTGGTCACCAGCGTCGCCCCCGACAGCAGCGCCCCCGTGGAGCCGGCGGACACAAAGGCGTCCCCCGCCCCCACCTTCAGCAGGTTCAGCCCCACCGTCAGAGAGGAGTCCTTCTTCTTCCGGAAGGCGGTGGCCGGGTCGTCACACATCTCCACCACCTCGCTGGCGTGGGAGACCTCAACCCCGGCGGGCAGATCGCTGATGCCGTTGTCCGCCAGAGTCTTCAGAATGTCCTCCCCCCGGCCTACCAGGATCACATCCACCCCGTACTCCCTGTTGGCCTGGATGGCCCCCATCACCGGGGCCTGGGGCGCGTTGTCCCCACCCATTGCGTCTACGATGATTTTCATGGTTTTCCCTCTTTTCTGTTTTGCGGCGGTCGGTTTGACGGGCGGCCACAGGCCGCCCCTACACAGTCTCCTTAAGTGCGCTGTAGGGGCGCGCAGTGCGCGCCCGCGGGCGGACAATGTCCGCCCCTACATCAGCGGCCGGGGCTCGTCAATCAGTCCCAGCAGATAATCGGCGGATACGTTGTAGTGCTGACAGATGGCCGCCAATCGGTCAAAGGAGGTTGCTTTGCGGCCATTTTCGATATCGCTGATGGATGCTTGCGTCGCTCCGATTGCTTCGGCTAAATCTTTTTGCTGTTCTCCTCTCGCTTTACGGAGTTTTTTTACCCGAATACAAAAAATATCTCTATGAAGCATCCAATCCCCCCTTGACTTTTATATCAATTAGATATATTATATATCTATCGGCATTTTATCGAGAGGTGCTACATATGGACAAACAATTGAAAGAATTCTATTTTGACGAGGTGGAGCGCAGACATTTGGACTCTGAGTCCTTCCCCGAGTACAACAACCTCATGGACCAAAGCCTGTCCCTCTTCCCCGGCGGCGACCTGCCCAGGCCGGTCTTCGATCTGATCGAGACCGCAAACCTCATCTCCTTCGCCCACGGGCTCAGGCTGGGGTTGAGGCTGCGGGACTGGGCGACCCTGTAGGGGCGCGCAGTGCGCGCCCGCGGGCGGACAATGTCCGCCCCTACACATCCAAATCCAGCTTGGCCAGGGCCTCCAGGGCCCGGCGGGATATCTCGGCGTTCTTGTTCCGCTTGCCCTTCACCCGGTAGCCCAGGGGCGGGATCAGGCCGAAGTTCACATTCATCGGTTGAAAGTTTACCACACTTTGGTCGCTGATGTAAAGGGCCAATGCGCCCATGGCGGTCTCCTGGGGGAAATTGGCAGGGGGCATGCCCTCCAGCCGCCGGGCCAGCTCCACCGCCGCCAGGCACCCGGAGGCGGTGGACTCCACATAGCCCTCCACCCCGGTGATCTGTCCGGCGAACATGAGCCGCTCGTTCCCCCGCACCCGGTAGTAGCGGTCCAGCAGCCGGGGGGAGTCCAGAAAGGTGTTGCGGTGCATGACACCGTAGCGGACATACTCGGCGTTGCGGAGGGCGGGGATCATGGAGAACACCCGCTTCTGCTCCGGGAATTTCAGATGGGTCTGGAAGCCCACCATGTTGTAGATGGACCCCTGGGCGTTGTCCTTCCGCAGCTGGACCACCGCGAAGGGCTCCTTGCCCGTCCTGGGGTCCTTGAGCCCCACCGGCTTCAGGGGGCCGTAGCAGAGGGTGTCCCGGCCGCGGCGGGCCATCACCTCCACCGGCATACAGCCCTCGAAGACCCCGGCGTCCTCAAAGCCGTGGACCTCCGCCTCCCGGGCCCGGGTCAGCTCGGTCCAGAAGGCGTCGTACTCCTCCGCCGTCAGGGGGCAGTTGATGTAGTCCGGAGTGCCCCGGTCGTACCGGGAGGCGAACCAGGCGCTGGACATGTCCACGCTGTCGAAGATCACCAGAGGGGCGGCGGCGTCGAAGAAGTTCAGGTATTGGCTGTCGGGGAAGAGCGCCCCGATCTGCTCTGACAGGGCCTCAGAGGTCAGGGGGCCGGTGGCGATCATCACGTTGCCCTCGGGGGGGATTTCGGTGACCTCCCCCTCCACCACCGTGACGTTGGGGTGATTTCTGATTTTCTCCGTGACGGCGGCGGCGAAGGCGTGGCGGTCCACCGCCAACGCGCCCCCCGCCTCCACCCGGTGGGCGTCGGCACAGGACATGATGAGACTGCCGCACCGGCGCAGCTCCTCCTTCAGCAGACCCACCGCGTTCTCCAGCTGGTCGGACCGCAGAGAGTTGGAGCACACCAGCTCCCCGAAATATTCCGTGTGGTGGGCGGGGGACATCTTGCCGGGCTTCATCTCCCGCAGCTCTACCGGGATACCCCGGCGGGCCAGCTGCCACGCCGCCTCGCTCCCCGCAAGGCCCGCGCCGATGACGATGACTTTGTCCATATTGGTTTCTCCTCTGGAGCAGGGGCGCGCAGTGCGTGCCCGCGGGCGGCCGCAGGCCGCCCCTACATATTACGGCTCTGCGGGGACCCTGCGGGCGGACAATGTCCGCCCCTACACATCCTTTTTGGCGGTCTTTTTCTTCGTCGTTGTCTTCTTTTCCGCCGTCTTCTTTGCCGGGGTCTTCTTCGCCGCCGGCTTTTTAGCGGCGGTTTTTTTCGGCTTCTCCGCGGTCTCGGCGGGGGCGGGCTCTCCCTCGGCGGAGGCGGGCTTCTTCTGCCAGCCGCCCCGCTTCTCCTCCGGGGTGAAGTTGGAGCACTTTTCGTTGATGCAGAAGGGCTTCTTGGCCCCCCGGCCCGATTTTTTGAACATGGTCTGGCCGCAGACGGGGCAGTTGTCCTTTACCGGCACGTCGAAGGTGACGAACTCGCAGCGCTGGCTCTCGTCCTTGCTGCTCCGGTGCTCACAGCAGTAGTAGGTGTACTGCTTGCCCGTCTTTTTGCTCTTGCCGGTGCGCTTGAACAGCCGCCCGCCGCAGAGGGGGCACTTGCCGGGCATCTCCACCACCAGGGGCATGGTGAAGTCGCACTCCGGCCAGCCGGGACAGGCCAGAAACCGGCCAAACCGGCCCGATTTGATGACCAGGTTCCGGCCGCACTGGGGGCAGACCTCCTCCGACACCTCGTCGGGCACCTTGATCCGCTCCCCGTCCAGGTCCTGCTCCGCCTGCTTCAGCTCGGTATCGAAGTCCTGGTAGAAGTCTGCCAGGAGGGCCTTCCAGTTCACCTCTCCCTCCTCCACCTTGTCCAGCCGCTGCTCCATCTGAGCGGTGAAGTCGTAGTCTACAATGTCGTGGAATTTGTCCTTCATCAGACCGGTGACCACCTCCCCCAGAGGGGTGGGGCGGAGGGCCTTGCCCCCCTCCTTTACCACGTACTCCCGGTTCATGATGGTGGAGATGGTGGGGGCGTAGGTGGAGGGCCGGCCGATGCCCTGCTCCTCCAGGGCCCGGATGAGGCTGGCCTCGGAGTACCGGGCGGGGGGCTGGGTGAAGTGCTGGTCGGGGGTCAGCTTCTTGTGGGTGAGAGGCTCCCCCTCCTTTAAATCAGGCAGGGGGGAGGTCTTCTCCTCCTCCTCGTCGTCCCTCCCCTCCTCGTAGACGGCGGTGAAGCCGGAGAACTTCAGGGAGGAGTGGCTGGCCCGGAAGAGATATCCGGAATTTTCCACGTCGATGGACAGGCTGTCGTAGACGGCGTTGGCCATCTGGCAGGCCAGGAACCGGGACCAGATCAGCTTGTACAGCTTGAACTGCTCGGCGGTCAGGTCCTTTTTGATGTCCTCGGGCACCAGGGTGACGTCGGAGGGGCGGATGGCCTCGTGGGCGTCCTGGGCAGTGCCCTTGGTCTTGAATTTCCGGGGCTGGGCGGGGCAGTAGGACCCGCCGTACCGCTGGGCGATAAAGCCCCTGGCGGCGGACACCGCCTCGTCGGACAGACGGAGGGAGTCGGTACGCATATAGGTAATCAGACCCACGGCGCCCTGGCCGCCGATGTCGATCCCCTCATAGAGCTGCTGAGCCACCGCCATGGTCCGGGCGGGGGACATGTTCAGCTTGCGGGAGGCCTCCTGCTGGAGGGTGGAGGTGGTGAAGGGGGGCGCCGGCTGGCGGTTCTTCTCCTGCCGCTTCACCTTGGCCACCGACCAGGCCCCCTGAGAGACCGCGTCGATGACCGTCTGGGCCTCCTCCTGGCTGTGGAGCTCCATCTTCTTGTCTTTTCCGTGGAACTGGGCCTTGAAGGAGCCCAGATTGGGGGCCACCCGCTCCAGGTCGGCCTCGATGGACCAGTACTCCTGGGGCTGGAAGGCGCGTATCTCGTTCTCCCGCTCCACCACCAGGCGGGTGGCCACCGACTGCACCCGCCCGGCGGACAGGCCCCGGCGGATCTTCTTCCACAGCAGGGGTGAGAGCTGGTAGCCCACAATCCGGTCCAGAATGCGCCGGGCCTGCTGGGCGTCCACCAGGTTCTGGTCGATGGCCCGGGGAGCGGCGATGGACTTCTGCACCACGTTCCTGGTGATCTCGTTGAAGGTCACCCGGTAGGTCTTGTCGTCGGGGATATTGAGAAGCTCCTTCAGATGCCAGGAGATGGCCTCCCCCTCCCGGTCAGGGTCGGTGGCCAGATAGACCTTTCCCGACCGCTTGGCCGCCTTCTTCAGGTCGCTGATGACGTCCTCCTTGCCCTTGATGGGCTGGTAGTCCGGGACGAAGCCGTGCTCGATGTCTACGCTCAGCTTGCTCTTGGGCAGGTCCCGGACATGGCCCATGGACGCCTTGACCTCATACCCCGGGCCCAGGTACTTGCCGATGGTCTTGGCCTTGGACGGGGACTCTACAATTACTAAGTCAGTCTTATTTGCCACTTTGGATTTACCTCCAGAGATTGATTACAGGTTAGCCTTCCCCTTTAGGGGCCGACTCCCCCTGTCAGGGGGAGATGACCAAAGGCCAGAGGGGGTAGGGGGTGGCATTTGCGAAGCAAATGACGGATGAGGCCATTTCGCCAAAGGCGAAATATACAAAGTAAATTCAAATCTGCAAACCCCTGTTTACTTCGTATGTTTTGCTTCGCAAAACACCTCATCCGCCCCCTGCGGGGGCACCTTCCCCTAAAGGGGAAGGCTTTTCCGCTGCGGCGGGACGGGAGTTTTACCCCTCCAGCTCCACCAGGGCGATAAAGCGGCGGCCGGGGCGCTCCTCCAGGGCCCCCTGGACCTGGAGTATGGTGAGGGCGGACAGGGCCCGCTTCATGGGAATCTGGGTCCTCTCCACGATCTCGTCGGCGGTAAGGGCCGATTTGGCCGCGGCGCTCAGCACCGCCAGCTCGTCGTCGGTAAACCGGGACTTCTGCTGCGCCCGGGGAATCAGCTCCCGGGCGGGCTCCGCCGGGGCCGGCTTTTTCCCTCTCTCCGGCTCCCTGCCGGGGGGAGACAGCCGGGCCTCCACCACCGCCTGGGGCAGTGGGGCCATGCCGGCCAGCTTGGCGGGGAACAGGTCCGCGTAGTCCTCTAAAATGTCCCTGGCACTCTCCACCAGCCGGGCCTTTCCCTCGTGGATCAGCCGGTTGGTCCCTCTGGCCCGCTTCTCGTCCAGGCCGATGGGGATGGCGTACACCTCCCGGCCCTGCTCCAGGGCGTGGTTGACGGTGAGCATGGTGCCCCCCTGGGGCTCGCACTCCACGGCCAGCACCCCCAGGCACAGGCCGCTTAAGATCCGGTTGCGCAGGGGGAAGTGGTCCCCCTTGTGGGGCGTGCCCGGCGGGTACTCGGAGATGAGGGCCCCCGCGGCGGCCACGTCCTGATACAGGAAGCGGTTCTCATAGGGGAACACCATGTCCACCCCTCCGGCCAGCACGGAAACCGCCGGCTTTCCCGCCTTGAGGGCGCCCCGGATGGCGTGACAGTCCACCCCCTCGGCGATGCCGGACACCACCAGCGCGCCGCCGGAGGCCAGCTCCATGCCGAAGCGCTCCGCCCACTCCCGGTTCCGCAGGGAGCACTTGCGCATCCCCACCACAGCGATGGACACCTCCTCGTCAAAGCGGAAGGTCCTTCCCCTGATATAGAGCACCACCGGCGGGTCGGCAAGCAGCCGCAGCCGCTGGGGGTAATCGGCGTCCTGAAAGGTCATAATCCGCAGGCCCAGCCGGTCGCAGTCGCCCAGGATTTTGTTGGGCTCGTCCATGCTCTTGTCCAGCAGGGAGCTCCTGGCAAAGGGGGACAGAGGGAGCGCCTCGTAGTCCTCCTTCTCCCCGTAGAAGGCCCGCTCCGGGGTGATGAAGTGGTCCAGCACCGTCAGCGCCCCCACCGCGCCCAGCCCCTTCCGGGTGGTCAGCCACAGCCAGTATTCCAGCTCGGCCATGGGCCGCGCCCCCTTTCTGAAAATAGTCCTTTACAAACGCTTCCATACAAGGTATGTTATAGCATGGAGTTTTTAATTTCCCGTAAAAGGAAGGGATCACTATGACATCCGCACCGCATCGTCCCCACCGCGCCTGGCTGGTCTGCCTGGGCGGGGCGCTGGCCCTCTTCGCCGTGATGGGCCTGGGGGTCAACGTCTTCTCCATCTACCAGCCGGAGATCATCCGTCTCAACCAGTTTACCGACGCCCAGGGCTCCTGGATCACCACCACCCGCAGCCTGTTTATCCTGGCCGCCCTGCTGTGCGTCAACCAGCTGTGCGCCAGGGTGGGGCTGCGCCTGGTGATGACCCTGGGGGTATTTCTGGTGGGGGCCGGATGCCTCTGCTTTGCCTGCGCGGGCAGCTTTCCCGTATACTGCCTGGCCGCCGCCCTCACCGGGGTGGGCTACTGCTGGGCGGGGATGGTGCCCATCTCCCTGTCCATCGGCCGGTGGTTCCACCACCACCGCAGCCTGGCCCTGGGGCTGGCCTCGGCGGGCAGCGGGGTGTCCACCGTCTTCGCCCCCGTGCTGCTCACCAGGCTGATGGAGCGCCGGGGGATGGGCTCCGCCTTTCTGTGGGAGGGGGTTGTCGTCTTTTTGTGCGGGGCGCTGGTGTGGCTGCTGGTGCGGAACAGCCCCGCCCAGATGGGCCTGGAGCCCTATGGGGAGGAGGTCCCCTCCGGCGCTCCGGAGACCCCCAGAGGTCAGGCCGGCGGGCTGACGGCGGGCCGGCGGGCTTTGCTCCTGCTGGCCGCCCTGCTGGCGGGCGCCGCCGGCGGCCCGGGCTTCTCCCACCTGACCATGCTCTATACCTCCTCGGGCTACAGCAGCCTCTATGTGGCCGCCCTGCTGTCCTATCTGGGGGCGGCGGTGAGTTTGGGCAAAATTCTCTGCGGACAAATCTACGACCGCTTCGGCAGCCTCCGGGGCAACCAGTTCACCTTCGGCGTTATGATTCTGGCTCTGGCCCTGTGCTGCCTGGCCCCGGTGAGCGGGGCGGTGCTCCCCTTCGTAGCCATCACGGCCTACGGCATGGGAATGTCCATCACCGCCGTGGCCCCCGCCCAGTGGGCCGGCGACCTCTACGGCGAGGACCACTATGAGAGCGGCGTGCGCACCATTACAGTGGCCTACACCGGGGGTATCTTCGTCTTCGGGCCCCTGCCCGGCGTACTGGCCGACTGGCTGGGCGGGTATGTCCCGTCATACATTCTGTTTACGCTGTTTCTGCTGACCAGCTTTCTTATCGTCCAGGGGCTGTACCGCCAAAGGGCCTAGCGGGCCATCTCCCACAGGATGACCGCCGCCGCCACCGCCGCGTTCAGCGACTCGCACCGCTTTGACATGGGAATCTTCAGCGTGCCCGTACAGGCCTCCAGCACCGCCGGGGATACCCCCCGGCCCTCGCTGCCAATCACTACGGCGGCGCTGGACAGGTCCAGCGCCCGCACGTCCATGGTGTTCTCCCCCAGGGCGGCGGCGTACAGGGGGAGGCCCGCCTTTTTCAGCAGGGCGGTGAGCTCCTCCAGGGTGCACTGATAGATCACGCTGCGGAAATGGACCCCCATGGCGGCCCGAATCGTCTTGGGGCTGTTTACGTCGGCGCAGCCGGGGAGGAGAAAGACCGGACCGCAGTCGAAGGCGTCCGCCGTGCGCAGAATGGTGCCCACGTTTCCCGGGTCCTGGACCCCGTCCAGCACCAGATACCGCCCCGGCTCCAGCTCCTCGGGGGGACTGTGCCCCATAGACGTGCAGGAAAACACCACCCCCTGAGGGGTTTTCATGGGGCTCACCGACTCCATCACGCTCCCGGTGACCTGAATCATCCGGACATGGGGGTCCTCCGACTGAAAGGGGAAGATATCCGCTCCCTCGGTGTAGAGCACGGTTCGGATGCCCTGTCCCCACAGCTCGGCCTCCCGGAGCAGCTTGGGGCTGTCGCACAGCATCTCCCCCGTCTCCTCCCGGTAGGCCTTTGAGGAGGCCAGCTTGCGGAAGTGGGTGCAGATGGGATTCTGGCGGCTGGTGATCTTCTCCATGGCGGTCCACTCCTTCCCCCGGACACGATTCTTATATAATAAAGGTAACCTCCCGGGTTGTCAAGGAAAGTTTTTTGTGAAATCGGTCGAAATCCCCTGGCGGGGAACGGAAAACGGGGGCGGCGGCGCCGTCCCCGGACTCCTTTTAATAGATGACCAGATACTTCTCCAGCTCCCAGCTGGACACCCGGGTCTGATACTCGTCCCACTCCTTCATCTTGCCCTTGATGTAGTGCTCCGCCACATGCTGGCCCAGCACATCCAGAATGAGGGCGTCCTTTTTCATCTCCTCCAGGGCGTCCTTCAGGGTATCGGGCAGGGTAAAGATGCCGTTGGCCCTCCGGGTGGCGTTGTCCATAGCGTAGATGTCGCCGGTGATCTCGGGAGGGGGCGTCAGTCCCCGGGCGATGCCGTCCAGGCCGGCGGCCAGGCAGACCGCCACAGCCAGGTAGGGGTTGCAGGCGGGGTCGGGAGAGCGCAGCTCCACCCGGGTGGCCTGCCCCCGGGCCGCGGGGATGCGGATGAGGGCGGACCGGTTGGAGGCGGACCAGGCCCGGTAGCGGGGGGCCTCGTGGCCGGCGCCCAGGCGCTTGTAGGAGTTGACCAGGGGGTTGGTTACCGCCGTAAAGCCCTGGACGTGGTCCAGCAGGCCGGCGATGAAGGAGTAGGCCGTTTTGGACAGGTTCCGCTCTCCGCTGGGGTCGTAGAACACATTTTTGCCGTCCTTGAACAGGGACATATTCAGATGCATGCCGCTGCCGGCGATGTCGTAGATGGGCTTGGGCATGAAGGTGGCGTGGAGGCCGTTCTTCCGGGCGATGCTCTTGGTCATCAGCCGGAAGGTCATAATCTTGTCCGCCCCGTCCAGGGCGCTGTTGTACTTGAAGTCGATCTCGTGCTGGGCCACGGCGCACTCGTGGTGGCTGGCCTCGATCTCAAAGCCCATCTGCTCCAGGGTATGGCTGATCTCCCGCCGGGTGGCCTCGCCGTGGTCCAGAGGGCCCAGGTCGAAATAGCCCGCCTCGTCATGGGTGCGGGTGGTGGCGTGGCCGTTCTCATCCATGTCAAAGAGGAAAAACTCCAGCTCCGGGCCGATGTTGAACACGTCGAAGCCCATGGACTGGGCCCGGCGGAGCACCCGGCGGAGCACACCCCGGGGATCGCCCACAAAGGGGGTGCCGTCGGTGTTGTACACGTCGCAGAACATCCGGGCGGTGCGGCCGCTGCTCACATTCCCGGGCAGCACCACAAAGCTGTTCAGGTCGGGATACAGGCACTGGTCCGACTCGTGGATGCGGGTGAAGCCCTCGATGGAGGAGCCGTCGAACATAACCTGGTTGTTCACCGCCTTCTCCACCTGGGAGGCGGTGATGGCCACATTTTTCATCTGGCCGAAAATATCGGTAAACTGCATCCGGATAAACTCGATTTTCTCCTCCCGGACGATTCGGATAATGTCTTCCTTTGTATAGGCCATAAGCTTGAATCCTCTCTTTCCTTATGCTGGCTATTAGTATCGCACCCTTCGCCCGGTGTTGTCAAGGAATTTTATTGACAAATCCCCGTAAATTGGTTAGACTAAGCTGTAATATGCCGTTTGGTGTCCCCAGGGACCGCTGAAATGGCTAAAATGCCGCTTTTATCCTCCGAAAAATTGAGCAATTTTTACTAAAGGAGCTGAGTTTCCCATGAAAAAGCCCTTCGTAACCCTGGAAAAGCTCCAGGAAATCGTGAACGAATATCCCACCCCCCTCCACATCTACGACGAGAAAGGCATCCGGGAAAACGCACGGGCCCTGTACAAGGCCTTCTCCTGGAACCCCGGGTTCAAGGAGTACTTCGCCGTGAAGGCCACCCCCACCCCCCACATCCTGAAGCTCCTTCAGGAGGAGGGCTGCGGCGTGGACTGCTCCTCCCTCACCGAGCTGATGATGGCCCAGCGGTGCGGCTTTGCCGGGGAGGAGATTATGTTCTCCTCCAACGACACCCCCGCCGAGGAGTTTGAGCTGGCGGAAAAGCTGGGGGCCATTATCAACCTGGACGACATCACCCATGTGGACTTTTTGAAGGACACCCTGGGCTACATCCCCAAAAAAATCTCCTGCCGGTACAACCCCGGCGGCACCTTCAGCCTGGGGGAGAGCAAGGAGGGCTTTCAGGTGATGGACACCCCGGGTGACGCCAAGTACGGCATGACCCGGGACCAGATGGCGGAGGCCTTCCGCCGGCTGAAGGAGCTGGGGGCCGAGGAGTTCGGCATCCACGCCTTTTTGGCCTCCAACACCATCTCCAACGACTACTACCCCGCCCTGGCCGCCATCCTCTTCCGCCTGGCGGTGGAGATGAAGGAGGAGACCGGCTGCCACATCACCTTTATCAACCTGTCCGGCGGCGTGGGGGTGCCCTACCGCCCGGAGCAGCCCGCCAACGACATCGCCGTCATCGGCGAGGGGGTGCGGAAGGCCTATGAGGAGATTCTGGTCCCCGCCGGCATGGGCGACGTGTCCATCTGCACTGAGCTGGGCCGGTTTATGCTGGCCCCCTACGGCCACCTGGTTACCCGGGTGCTCCACGAGAAGCGGATCTATAAGCACTATATCGGCGTGGACGCCTGCGCCGCCAACCTGATGCGGCCCTCCATGTACGGCGCCTACCACCACATCACCGTGATGGGCAAGGAGGACGCCCCCTGCGACCATATGTACGACGTCACCGGCTCCCTGTGCGAGAACTCCGACAAGTTCGCCATCGACCGGATGCTGCCCGAAATTGACATCGGTGACCTGCTGGTCATCCACGACACCGGCGCCCACGGCCACGCCATGGGCTACCAGTACAACGGCCGCCTCCGCTCCGCCGAGGTCCTCCTCCGGGAGGACGGCTCCACCCTCCTTATGCGCCGGGCCGAGACCCCGGAGGATTATTTCTCTACCGTGATTTGGGATTGACAGGGGCGCTCCCCGTCCCGCCACAATAAAGCTCTCGAAGACTTGTTTGCTCCGCACATTTCGCCTGCGGCGAAATACAATCTTCAGTCAGCCTGCGGCTGACAGCTCCTTTCAAAAGGAGCCTTTGCCGCCTGCGGGCGGGGAATCCCTCCACCACCGGCTTCGCCGGCGGTCCCCCTCCCTTTGGCAAGGGAGGCTTTGGCGTCTCGTTCCATTCAGCCCCTGGACAACCGGAAGGAAGAATTCTCTATGAATAATGTCCGGCATAATTTATACGCGATTATAGCGGCAGCTGTATTTATCCTGATCCTGGCTTACTCTTCTTTGTTTGTAAATCGTGAAATAAAGCTTTCTGATTTATTGTTAACGATTTCAGCGATAGAAGGCGCAACGATCGGAATCGCTGCAAACGCGTTAGCAAAAATCAACAAACGGGGCGGTAATTAACCGCCCCATTTTGATCTGAGGTGAAGTCTTTGAACATCATGGCACAGGCGGGCATTATCTTTGGCATCTGCCTGATCTCCGAGGGCATCTCCGCCCTCATTCCGGTGGCCTTTCCGGCCAGCGTCATCGCGCTGCTGCTGTTGATGCTGCTGCTGTTCAGCGGAGCCCTCAAGCCGGAGCACATCAAGGACCTCAGCGGTTTTCTGGTGGCAAACATGGCCTTCTTCTTTCTCCCCCCCTGCGTGGGGGTGATGGAGCACGCCCCGGCCATTCTGGGCCAGCTGGCCCCCTTCCTGCTCATCAGCTTTCTCACCACGCCGCTGGTCTATTTTGTCACCGCCCGGTCGGTTCAGTTTCTCATCCGCCTCACCGGGAGAAAGGGGGCGGAAAAGCATGGCTGACGCCCTTCTGTCCTCCCCCTTCTTCGGTCTGACCCTCTCCGCCGCCGCCTGGTGCCTGGGCTGTCAGGTGCAGAAAAAAACGGGGTTCCTTCTGTGCAACCCCCTGCTCATCGCCGTGGCCCTGATTATCGCGGTGCTGGCCGTCTTCCGTATCCCCTACGCCTCTTATGCCGCGGGGGGCGACTTCATCAAGCTGATGCTGGGCCCCGTCACCGCCGTGCTGGCCCTGAATATCTACAACCAGCGCGTCATCCTCAAGGAGAACTTTCTCCCGGTTCTGGCGGGCTGTCTGGTGGGCAGCCTCACCAGCGTGGGCTCCATCCTGGCGCTGTGCAGGGTCTTCCATGTGGACGAGGCCCTGGCCGCCTCCCTCCTGCCCAAGAGCGTCACCACCGCCATCGCTATGGGCATCGCTGAAAGCCACGGAGGGGTGGCCGGCATCGCCGCCGCCGCCGTGATGGTGGCCGGCATCACCGGGGCGGTGTTCGCCCCCCTGTTCGCCCGGCTCTTCCGCGTCACCGAGCCCGTGGTCGAGGGGCTGGCCATCGGGGCCTGCTCCCACGCCCTGGGCACCACCCGGGCGATAGAGATCGGCCCCGTCCAGGGGGCTATGAGCTCCATCGCCATCTGCGTGTGCGGGATTATGACGTCGGTGCTGGCGCTGTTTTTGTAAAATTCCTCGTCCCTCGCAGGGCGGGGCTCCTTTTGAAAGGAGCTGTCAGCCGAAGGCTGACTGAGGATTGTATTTTGCCGCAGGCAAAATGTATGAAATAATCCTGAATTTTGATTACTTCGTATGTTTTGCTTCGCAAAACGCAATCCTCCGCCCCAGTGTGCGCACTGGGGCACCTCCTTTCAAAAGGAGGCTCTCGGTGCCCTCTGTTCCACTGGCGTCTTTCTGACAAGCTGAACCGCCCTGCCTGACGGCAGGGCGGTTCATTTTACCTCTTTTTGCTGAAAATGCGCTCCAGAATGTCCCAGTCGTCGTCGTTGACGGCGGGCTTGGGGGGCTCCGGCTCGGCGGGCGCAGCGGGCTGCTCAGCGGCGGGGGCCTCCTCGGGCGCGGCAGGGACGGCGGGCGCAGAGCTCTCCTCCGCCGCCGGGGCCGCGGCCTCCTCCTTCTGGTGGGGGAAGGGGACGGTCTGGTTCTCCTCAAAGCCGGTGGCAATCACAGTGACCCGGATCTCGTCCTCCAGCTCCTCGTCGAAGGTGGCGCCGAAGATGATGTTGGCCTCGGGGTGGGCGGCCTCCTGCACCTGATTGGCGGCGGTCTCCACCTCCTCCAGGCCGATGTCCATGGAGCCGGTGACGTTGATGAGCACGCCCTTGGCCCCGTTGATGGAGGTCTCCAGCAGGGGGCTGGAGATGGCCATCTTGGCGGCCTCCTCCGCCTTGTTCTTGCCGGCGGCCCGGCCCACGCCCATGTGGGCCCGGCCGGCGTCCTTCATCACGGCGGACACGTCGGCGAAGTCCAGGTTGATGAAGCCGGTGTTCTTAATCAGGTCGGAGATGGACTGGACCGCCTGCTGGAGCACGTCGTCGGCAATCTCAAAGGCGTTAATCATGGTGATCTTCTGGTCGCTGGCCAGCTTCAGCCGCTCGTTGGGGATAATTACCAGGGAGTCTACCTTGGCCCGCAGGTCGGTGATGCCCGCCTCGGCCTGGCGCATGCGCCGGGGCCCCTCAAACCGGAAGGGCTTGGTGACCACGCCCACGGTGAGGATGCCCTGCTCCTTGGCGATGTCGGCCACGATGGGGGCCGCGCCGGTGCCGGTGCCGCCCCCCATGCCGGCGGTGATGAACACCATGTCGGTGCCCTCCAGCACCTCGGAGATCTGCTTGCGGTTCTCCTCGGCGGACTTGCGGCCTACCTCCGGGTCGGCCCCGGCCCCCTGGCCGTTGGTCAGCTTCTCTCCGATCTGAATCTTAACGGTGGCGCTGGAGGCCTCCAGCGCCTGCTTGTCTGTGTTTACGGCGATAAAGTCCACGCCCTTGGTCCCGGTGCGCACCATGCGGTTGACCACGTTGTTGCCGCCGCCACCCACGCCGATTACCTTGATGCTGACCACGCTCTCAGGGCCCATATCCAATCCAAACGCCATTGTGCTTCCTCCTATGTAAAGTGGGGTTCCCCATTCGGGTCCCGGTGGGGCAATCCCAGGTTTTGGACACATTATGCTTCATTGTAACGCAGTTTTCCCCCCAGGTCAAGAGGAAATCACGTTCCAGCGCAAGTTTCCATAATTTTCATGGGGCGGTCTGCTGCTCCTGCGCCGGTGAGTACACCGCCGGTGACCGGGTCAGGTCCATGGCTCCGGCCGCGCCCTCTCCGTCTTTTCCCTCCATCTCACGGCGTATGGACTGCATCAGCCGCACGTCGTATCTGAAGTCGGCGTTCAGCTCCATTTTTACGTCGAAACGGCCGGCATAGCGGACCACCAGATAGGTGGACTCCAGCCGGATGGCGGACACCTGGGACTGAATTCCCTCCTCCCCCAGGGCCTTCAGCAGCGCGGTGAGGGCCTCCAGCTGGGCCGCTTCCCCCTCGGGCACCTGCAGAAAGCTGCCCGCCTGGGGGGCCAGCGGGGTAAGGCCGGTGACCGTAATCCCGCCGGAGTCCGGCGCGGCGGGCTCCAGCAGCTTCCCCCCCACGCTGATGAGCCAGGGCTCCTGCGCTGTCACCAGGGCGGGCGCATCCTCCCCCTCCTGCTCCACCAGCTCCCGCTGGAGGGCAGCCACCCGCTCCGGGTCGGGGACGGCCACCTGGGCCACCGCCTCCCACTCGGTGACGGTGATCACAATGGTGCTGGGCAGGGAGCGGTTGATGGTCAGGTCCCCGATATAGGGCAGGGTGGCGCGGATATTCTGGTCAATGCGAATCTTGTTCAGGCTGTACAGGTTGTCGCCCAGCTCAATTCCGGAGGCGGCTATGATCTCCTCCCGGGTGTACCGCTGGTTGCCGCTGACCGTTACCGCCTCTACCCGGAAGAACACCGTGGCCCCCACCGTCAGCGCCACCATGACCGCCGCGACGCACAGCAGCTTGAACAGAGGCCCGAACCGGCCCCTGTTTCTCCTGCGTGTTCTGCTGTGGTGGCTGTATCTCGGCATGGCGGGTCTCCTTACGGTATCTCTCGTATTTCCGCCCCCAGGGCGCGGAGGTTTTTGTCCAGCGCCTGATAGCCGCGCTTGATGTGGCGCAGCTCCGACACCTGGGTGGTCCCCTCCGCCCCCAGGGCGGCCACCACCAGAGCGGCCCCGCCCCGCAGGTCGGTGGAGCAGACCGCGGCCCCGTGGAGCCGTCCCACTCCGGACACCATGGCCGCCCGGCCGGCCAGCTGGATGTCCGCCCCCATGCGGCGCAGCTCGTCCACGTGGCGGTAGCGGCTGTCGAAGATGTTCTCCACAAAGAGGGTGGCCCCCTCTCCCCCCGCCAGGGCCGCCATAAGAACGGCCTGGGCGTCGGTGGGAAATCCTGGGTATGGCGCGGTCCGTACCGGGCTGATCCCCCGGAGAGGGGCTCCGCAGCGCAGAGCTATCCGGTCCGGGCCGGTATGTAGCACGCACCCGCCCTCCTCCAGGCAGGCAAGAACGGCGGTGAGGGTGGCCGGCGAAACGCCGGTGAGCTCAATCTCCCCCGTGGCGGCGGCGGCCCCGCACAGGTAGGTGGCGGCGGCGATGCGGTCCCCCATCACCCGGTACTCCGCCGGGCGGAGGGGCGCGCCGCCCTCAATGACAATGGTGGAGGTGCCCGCCCCCGTCACCCGGGCCCCCGCGGCCTGGAGAAAGCCCTGCAGGTCGATGATCTCCGGCTCCCGGGCCGCGCCCACCAGGGTGGTCTGTCCGGGACAGCCGCAGGCGGCCAGCATGGCGTTCTCCGTGGCCCCCACGCTGGGGATGGACAGGCAGATCTCCCGCCCCCGGAGCTGTCCGCCCCGGCACACCAGGGCCCCCTGCTCCTCCAGTATCTCGGCCCCAAGGGCCCGCAGGGCGGACAGGTGCAGGTCGATGGGCCGGGGCCCCAGCTCGCACCCCCCCGGGTAAAACAGCTCCGCCGTTCCCAGCCGGGCCAGCAGCGCCCCCAGAAAAATCACCGAGGACCGCATCTCCCGCATGAGATGCTCGGGGACCTCCCACCGGCTCAGGGCGGAGGCGTCGACGACGACGGCGTCCCCCTCCCGGTCGGCCCGGCACCCCAGCAGCCGCAGGATGTCCAGGGTGGCGGACACGTCGGACAGGTTGGGGCAGTTGTGGAGCACGCACTGCCCCGGGACAAGCAGACAGGCGGCCAGAATGGGCAGAACGCTGTTTTTGGCCCCGTGGACGGCCAGAGAGCCGGACAGGGGACGTCCGCCTGTGATTTCATAATAACTCATGGGATAGCCCTCCAAATCTTTTGGATTTGGAGTATCCTATGCAAAAAGGGGGGATTTGGTTTCTGGCCTCATCCGCCCCAGTGTGCCCACTGGGGCACCTTCCCCTAAAGGGGAAGGCTTTTGGGGTGCGTATTCTCTGCCTTCCCCTTTAGGGGCCGACTCCCCCTGTCAGGGGGAGTCGGCCGAAGGCCAGAGAGGGTAGGGTGGTGGCACGGCCGAAGGCCGTGACGGATGAGGCGTTACCTCATAATCTCTCTGAGCGTCTCATAAATTTTTTCCGCCGCGTTGGGGACGGCCATGGCCCTCAGGGCGGTGGTCATGCTCTCCCGGCGGTCCCGGGAGTTGAGCAGCAGGGCAGCCTTGTCAAAGAGGGTGTCTTCCACGCAGTCCGCCTCCCGCAGCAGGACGGCCGCCCCCTGGTCGGCCAGCACCCGGGCGTTTTTCTCCTGGTGGTTGGCGGTGACATTGGGGGAGGGCACCAGCACGGCGGGCTTGGCGATGGCGGTGACCTCTGAGATGGTGGAGGCCCCCGCCCGGCAGAGCACCAGGTCGGCGGCGGCCATCACCAGGGGCATGTCGTAGATATACTCCCGGACCTCGATGCCGTTGTCCCCCAGCTTCAGGCCCCGGCGGAGCAGCTCCTCCTGCATCCAGGGGTAGTCCCGGCCCGCGCCGTGGATGTGGCGCCAGGGGGCGCCCTCGTAGCACTCCTTGGCCAGGAAGTCCACCATCTTCTGGTTCATCACCTCCGCCCCCAATGAGCCCCAGTAGGACAGCAGCAGTGGCCGGTCGTCGGCAAGGCCCAGCTTTTCCCGGGCCTCGGCCCGGGTATACTTGAAGAAGTCCCCCCGGACAGGCGTGCCGGTGACCACCACCTTTTCCGGGTGCTCGTAGTGCTCCCGGCTCTCCTCAAAGCCCACCATCACCCGGTCCACCACCTTGGACAGGGCCCTGGTGGTCAGGCCGGGGACGGCGTTGGACTCGTGGACGGCGGTGGGAATCTTCCGGCGGGCCGCCTCGTTCACCACGGGGAAGGAGGCGTAGCCCCCGGTGCCCACCACCAGGTCGGGCCTGAACTCGTCCAGGATGGCCTGGGCCTGTTTTTTGGACCTGCCCAGGTTTACCAGAGTGCCCAGATTGTGGACGATCTCGGCGGGGGCGAAGGAGCGGTGGAAGTTGGTGATGGTCACCGTCCTGATCTGGTAGCCCTCCTTGGGCACCAGCTTGTTCTCCATGCCGCCGTCCGCCCCCGCAAAGAGGACCCGGCAGCCGGGGTGCTTCTCCTGGAACACATGGGCCAGAGCCACCGCCGGGTTTACGTGGCCGGCGGTGCCGCCGCAGGTAAACAGTACGTTCATTGCTGCACCTCTCAATCTTTTCTTGGGGCCGGTATCTGCCGTGAAATACTTAATATGATGCCCATTTCCGCCAGCTGTATCATCAGGGCGGTGCCTCCATAGCTGAAGAAGGGCAGAGAAATGCCGGTATTGGGGATCAGGTTGGTCACCACGCCAATGTTGAAAAACACCTGAAAGGCCAGCAGGGTGATCAGGCCCACAATGGTGAGCATACCAAATTTATCCCGGGCGTGGAGGGCCAGCCAGTAGCCCCGGAGGATGAGCAGGGCGAAGAGCAGCAGGATCAGAAAGCCCCCCACCAACCCCAGCTCCTCCACCACAATGGAGAAGATCATGTCGTTTTCCGGCTCTGGGACAAAGCCCAGCTTCTGACCGCTGTTGCCCAGCCCCCGGCCCAGCAGCCCGCCGGAGGCGATGGACAGCATGGACTGGATGGGCTGAAAGCCGCCGTGCTGGGGGTCCAGCCAGGGGTCCAGCCAGATGTTGATCTTCCGGGTCATGTAGTCGGTCATGAATACGATGAAGGTCAGCCCCGCAATGGCCAGGGAGCCCAGCCCCACAAACCAGCCCATGCTGATTCCCGAAACAAAGAGGACGGCCGCCGCCCCCACCGCAATCAGAATTGTACCCGACATGTGGGGCTCAAAAACCACCAGAATGGCCACAATCAGCAAAATCGCGCCGTAGGGCACCAGCTCCAGAAAGCCAATCCGCTCCAGAAAATTCAGCGTCCGCCCCAGGCCGGTGCGCTTTGTGAACCGCTTTTTATGCTCCGTGTCCCGCTTGCACAATCGGGCGGCGTAAAAGAGCACCACCGCCACCTTGGCAATCTCCGAGGGCTGGAAGGTGGGGCCCGCCACCAGAAAGACCTTCAGCCAGCGGGTCACGCCGTTGATCTCCACCCCCAGAGGGGTATAGATGAGAACCAGCAGAAAGACAGCGCCGGCCAGAACAAAGGGGGACATCCAGCGGAAGTGCTGGTAGTTGATGCGGGAGATGATATACATACACACCACTCCGGCCCCGGCAAAGGCCGCCTGGCGGATGATGTAGTAGTAGGGATTGTTGCTTACCGGGGGATTGGGGTCCCGGTAGGCCGTGTAGTAGGAGGCGGAGAAGAGCATCACCAGCCCGATCCCCAGCAGAAAGAGCACCAGCATGAGAAAGGGCAGATCCAACGGCCCCCGGGCCAGCTGCTCCTCCATGGTTAAATCGCGTTTCGCTTTGCGGGCCAATGGGCGGACCTCCTTCTTATAAACCTCATCCGTCACGGCCTGCGGCCGTGCCACCTTCCCCTAAAAGGGAAGGCTTTAGATGCGCACCCCAAAGGCTTCCCCTTTAGGGGAAGCTGTCGAGCGAAGCGAGACTGATGAGGTCGATCATTCACATCGGATACCGGTACATGACCCCCAGAAAGCCCAGGCAGCACAGGGCCAGAGTGATGCCGGAGAAGACGCAGAACAGCTTGGTCTCGCTCCAGCCGCCCATCTCCAGATGGTGGTGGATGGGGGCCATGCGGAAAAACCGCTTGCCGTGGGTCTTTTTGAAGTAGACCACCTGGATGATATCGGACAGCACCTCAACCACATAGATCAGACCGACAACAGGAATCACCAGAGGAATGTCCAGGGCGAAGGCCAGGCCGCACACCATCCCCCCCAAAAACAGGGAGCCGGTGTCCCCCATAAAGACCTTGGCGGGGTGGAAATTGTACAGCAGGAACGCGGACAGCCCCCCCGCCGCCGCCGCGGACAGAATCGCCAGATCGTTCCGTCCGAACCAGGCGGCCACCGCCATGTAGAACAGGGCCACAGGGATGGTGACACCGGTGGCCAGGCCGTCGATGCCGTCGGTGAGGTTGACGGCGTTCACCGTTCCCACCATAACGAAGGCCGCAAAGACCATATACACCACCCAGGGCAGGGGGATGGTCACATTGAAGAAGGGAATGAACAGGTTGGGCGTCAGATAGCCCTCTCTCCGCATCAGCACGGTAAAGGCGATGGCCGCCGCCAGCTGGAGCAGGAACTTCTGCGCCGCCGTCAGCCCCTCGTTGGCGTGGTGGCGGAGCTTCTGGAAGTCGTCCACCATGCCGATGACTCCGAACACCAGGGCAAAGAGGAAGACATACAGGTGTTTGTAGTTCCCTCTCTGGATCTCCTCCCAGCCGGCCACCACGGCGGCCACGCCAATGGCGGCGATAAACATGAGGCCCCCCATGGTTGGCGTGCCCTGCTTGGCCATATGCCAGGTGGGGCCGTCGGCCCGGATGGACTGCCCCGCCTTCAGGCGGCGGAGCAGGGGGATGAGCAGCTGGCCCGCAATAGCGGCCACGCCGAAGGCAATGATGAAGCTCAGGATAAATGTCATGGTCATATCTGAGACCCTCCCGGTCATTTCTCTTTTGAAACCGTGGGGCCCGCCGCCCTGGGCGGGCCAGTCTCCCGGGCATGACCCGCCCGGAGAGGCGGGTCCACACAGGACAAAGGATTATATCACATCTGCGGGAACTTTTCCAGTCATTTTTTGCCGGCGGTCAGCCTGGTCAAAGTAGCCGGCCACCACCTCCCGCTCGTCCAGGTGGTGCTGGACGGTCCCGATCTCCTGGTAGGTCTCGTGGCCCTTGCCGGCCAGGACAATCACGTCCCCCGGCCTGCCCTGGTCCAGGGCCCAGGCGATGGCCGCCCGGCGGTCGGGCTCCACGTGGAGGGCGGCGCCCCCCTCCCCCATGCCGGCCAGGATGTCGTCTATGATGGCCAGGGGGTCCTCGGTGCGGGGGTTGTCGGAGGTGACCACCGCCAAATCGGCCAGCTCGGCGGCAATGGCCCCCATAACGGGCCGCTTGGTTTTGTCCCGGTCGCCCCCGCAGCCGAAGAGGCAGATCAGCCGCCCCGCCGTAAAGTCCCGGGCGGTGGTGAGGATGTTCTCCAGGGCGTTGGGGGTGTGGGCGTAGTCGATGAGCACGGTGTAGGCCCTGGGGACGGGCACCACTTCCGCCCTGCCCTTCACCCCGTGGAGGTTGGGCATGACGGCGGCCATCTCCTCCAGCTCCAGCCCCAGGCACAGCCCGGCGGACAGGGCGGCCAGGGCGTTGTAGATGGAGAAGCCCCCGGGGATGGGCAGATGGATGTGGGCCAGGTCCCCCAGGATCAGGGCCTCAAACTCCACGTGGCCGGGAAAGAGCCGGATATTCTTGGCGGACAGGTCGGCTCCGGTGTTGTTCTCCGAGTAGGTGAAGACAGGGCAGTCCACCCGCTCCCGGTACCACCGCCCCGCTCGGTCGTCCAGGTTGAGGACGGCCCTCCTGCACTGCCGGAACAGCAGCCCCTTGGCCTCCCGGTAGGCCTCCATGGTACGGTGGTAGTCCAGGTGGTCCTGGGTCAGGTTGGTGAACACCGCCGCGTCGAAGGTCAGCCCCGCCGTCCGGCGCTGGACCAGGGCGTGGGAGGAGGCCTCCATCACCACGTGGGTGCAGCCCTCGTCGGCCATCTGCCGCAGAAGGGACTGGAGCTCATAGCTCTCCGGGGTGGTGCGGTGGGCGGGCAGTTCCTGATCTCCGATCATATTCCGGTTGGTGCCCACCAGCCCCACCTTGGCCCCTCCCACCCGCTCCAGCAGCTCCTTGAGCAGGCTGGTGGTGGTGGTCTTGCCATTGGTGCCGGTGACGGCCACCAGGGTCATCCTGTCCCCCGGACGGCCAAACCAGTTGGCCGAGGCCAGGGCCAGGGCGCAGCGGCTGTCCTCCGTCACCAGCCAGGGGCCGGGCCCCTCCGGGGCTTTCTCACACAGGACGGCGGCGGCCCCCTTGTCCAGCGCGGTCTGGATGTACAGGTGGCCGTCGGTCTTGTCGCCGGACAGGGCCGCGAAGAGGGCCCCGGGCTCTATGGTCCGGGTGTCGTAGGATATGGAAAAGATTTCCATATCCAGGTCAGGACTTCCCCCCGTGAGGGGGACGCCGGTCAAAAGCTGGCGCAATGTCATGGTGTCACCCCTCTAGGGTGGAGTTTTATTCTATATAAGCGCTGCTTTAAAGCCCCTTTTGAAAGGAGCTCCGCCTGAAGGGCGGTGGGGATTGTGTTTTGCGAAGCAAAATGTACAACGTAAGCCAGTGCAAAGATTTGTTTATTCCATATATTTCGCCTGCGGCGAAATACAATCCTCCGTCACGGCTTCGCCGTGCCACCTCCTTTCAAAAGGAGGCTTTGGCCTACCCCGCCCGGCCGTCCTCCACCACGTTGTAGAAGTGGACGTCCACCACGGTGCCAATGGCGGCCACATTGCCGCCGGCCACACTCTGGCCCTCGGCGGTGGTGGTGTTGCTGTAGTAGGTGGAGACGCCCGAGGCCCGCATGAAGAAGCCGGCCTTCTCCAGGGCGTTCTTGGCCCCCTCATAGGTCATGCCGGTGACATCGGGGACAGAGGCGGACTCCTCCGGGACGGCGTCGCCCAGGTACAGGATCACCGTGGAGCCGCCGGGGATGCTGGTCTTGGCGGCGGGCACCTGGCGGGAGACGGTGTCCCCCTCGCCGATGGTGCGGCATTTCAGGTTCTTACCCTCCAGCTCCTTTTTGGCGTCTGCCAGGGACTTGCCCGTCACCTTGGGCATGGACACGTCCACGGCGGCGGACTCGTCGGCGCTGTATACCTTCTCAATGCCCATGTAGTCCAGAATCTCGGCAATGAGGGGGCCCGCCATGGGGGCGGCCATGTTGCCGCCGCTGATGTAGGTGCCGTCGGCGATGTAGTTGCAGTGGACGCCCAGCTCCCGGGGCAGGGGCCGGTCGTAGCCCAGCAGGACAATCACCTGGGGGTCGTCTGCGGGGGCGTAGCCCATGAAGGAGACCAGGATGTGGTCCTGCTCGGTGCGCACCTCGGAGGAGCCGGTCTTGCCGCCGATGCGGTAGCCCGCCACGTAGGCGTTCTTGCCGGTGCCCTGGGATACCACCTTCTCCAGAATATCGGCGGCCCGCTGGCTGGTCTGCTCACTGATGACCTGGCGGACCACCTCCGTCCGGGTGTTCTGGATGACGGTGCCGTCCCCGGTGCTGATGGACTGGACCACATAGGGCTTCACCAGGTTGCCCCCGTTGATAACGGCGGAGAAGGCGCAGATCATTTGCAGGGGGGTGATCTCAAAGCGCTGGCCGAAGGAGGCGGTGGCCAGCTCCACCGGGCCCATCTTTTCCTTGGGCCAGATGGCGTTTTTCAGGCTGGCCTCGCCGGGCAGGTCGATGCCGGTGTTCTCCATCAGGCCGAAGGACTCGAAGTACTGGTAAAATTTGTCCTTGCCCAGCCGCTGGCCGATCTCCATGAAGGCGGGGTTGCAGGAGTTGCCCACCGCCTTGGTCAGGTCCTGGTCCTTGTGGCCGTTGCGGTCGGAGCAGTGGATTTTCCGGTCGGCCACCTTGGCGGAGCCGGAGCAGAAGAAGTGGTCGCTCTCGCTGACCACCCCCTCCTCCAGAGCGGCGGCCAGCACCACCGCCTTGAAGACGGAGCCCGGCTCATACCGGGAGTCGATGGCCCGGCTGCGCCACTGGGTGTTCTGGGCGTCGGAGACGGCCTGGCTCTTCGCCTTGGCCATCAGCTCGCTGTCGGTGAGGTTTTCTGTGTTGGCCGCCTTCAGCCGCTCAAAAATGGAGTTTGCATTCTCCTCCAGCCCGGCGTTGAGCTGCTCGTTGATGATGATGGAGTAGTTGTTGGGGTCGAAGTCCGGGGAGCTGGCGATGCCCAGAATGGCCCCGGTGTTGGGGTCCATGGCGATGGCAAAGGCCCCGTCCTGAATGTCATACTTTTTGATGCCCTCGTCCAGGGTCTTCTCCAGGTAGGACTGGATGGTGGCGTCGATGGTGAGGGTCAGGTCGTAGCCGTCCACGGCGTCGATGTACTCGGCGTAGGTGTTGTAGGTGGCGGTGCCGCCGGCGGTGCGGGTGGTGACCACCCGGCCGGCAGTGCCCTCCAGCACGTCGTTGTACACCGCCTCGATGCCGTAGGCCCCGCCGTTGGAGTTGACAAAGCCCAGGGCCTGGGCGGCCAGGCCGGAGTAGGGGTAGTACCGCCTGGTGTCCGGCATGAGATACAGGTAGTAGGAGGTCTTGTTTTCTGTGATATAGGCCCGGAGGACCTCCGCCTCCTCCTCTTCAATGTTGGTTTTGACCTCCCAGTAGGCGTTATTGGTGGCGTGGACCTGCCTGACGGCCTTCTCCCGGTCCAGATCGGGCACCAGAGTCATCAGCTCCTCCACCATCCGGTCCTGACGGGCGGCCACCTTGGCCTTGTATACCTCGTCGTCCAGGGGGCTGCCCTCCTCGTCCTTTTTGGAGACGCTGGCCACCAGCTCCCGGGGGGAGAGAATCAGCTTATACACCGTGGCCGACATGGCCATGGCGTTGCCGTTGCGGTCGTAGATATTGCCCCGCTCGGCGGATATGGCATAGTCCAGGGTCTGCTGCCTGTTGGCCATGCGCTGGTAGTCGTCGTGGCGGACAATGGCGATGTCCCACAGCTTCCAGCCCAGAGGGATGAACATCACTACGCCGCACATCACCATGAGGAACAGCGTCCGCTTGAGGATGGACCGCTTGGAGTGGCTGCCCCGGGTGGCGCTGGTGGGGGCCCCCGCCCAGCTTATCCCCCGCTCATATCTGGTTTTCCGGACCGGCCGGCCGGCCGGTCTCCTTGCAGGTCCCCTCATAGGCGGCTCCTCCCCCTTTGCGGATAAAGGGCGCAAGAAAGCCTCTTTCCTGCGCCCGAAATTCTCTATTTACCGGTGAGCTAGTGCGCGTTGACCCTCCGGCCTGTACTTACACTATGTACAGGTCAGCGGAAATATTCTATAATGCTGCTGAAGACAGCTCCCGCCCCCTGAAAGAGGGCCCCGATTCCCGCCCCGCTCTCCTCCCGGTAGACCACGACGGTGTCCGGCTCGGACAAGTCGATGTACACCACCTGGTCGCTGGTGGGCCGGACCATGGTGTCCCCCACCGCCTCCTGGATGGCGGCCAGGTCGAAGACCTTCTCATACTGGGCGGTGAGGGTGGCGTTGTCGCTCTTCAGCGTGGACAGCTCCTTGCGCAGGGACTGCATCTCGTCGTTGGCCACTGTCAGCTGGGCATAGCTGGTAATCAGCATAACGGCAAAAATGGCCACCGCCAGGAAGCCGATCACCGCGAAGGGGGCCACGGCTCCGGCCTGACGGACCTCCGCCCGGGCACGCTCCCGCTTGCGGATCTGCTGCTGCCGCTTGGGGTAGGGCGCAGGAGCCCGCCGGAGCTCCTCCTCCCGGCGGGGGGCCCGGACGGCGGAGCCGTCGTAGGCCGGCGCGTAGGCCACACTGCCATAGGTGCGGTATTCTGTTGTATTACGGCGGCGATAGTTGGCCATGAACGTCGCTCCTTATCGTTGGTATTTTATGGGGTCTGCCGTCTGAGCGCGGCGGGGAAGCCGCTGCCTGATCCCGGGGCAGCGCAGAGGCCGCCCCCTACAGTTTTTCGGCGATTCTCAGCTTGGCGCTGCGGGCCCGGGGGTTCTCCTCGATCTCCCGCTCCGTGGGCAGGATGGGCTTTTTGTTTACTAATTTGATGTCCGGCGTCCTTCCGCAGACGCACACCGGAAAGTCGGGGGGACAGGTGCAGCCTTTGGCAAAGCCGGCCAGGCCGGTCTTGACGATGCGGTCCTCCAGGGAGTGGAAGGTAATCACCGCCAGCCGTCCCCCCGGGTTCAGCCGGGGGACCGCCCGTTGGAGCATCCGCTCCACCGAGGCCAGCTCGTCGTTGACGGCAATCCGTATCGCCTGGAAGGTGCGCTTGGCGGGGTGCTGCTTCTCCCGCAGGGCTTTGGCCGGCATGGCGCTCTTGACCGCCTCCACCAGCTCCAGGGTGGTCTCGATGGGCTTGTCCCCCCGGCGGCGGACAATAGCCCCGGCGATCTGGGGGGCGTAGCGCTCCTCGCCGTACCGGGCAATGATTTGCCTCAGCTCCTCCTGGGACCAGGTGTTGACCACGCCGGCGGCGGTGAGCCCCTCCCCCTGATCCATGCGCATGTCCAGGGGGGCGTCCGCCATGTAGGAGAACCCCCGTGAGCCGTCGTCCAGCTGGGGGGAGGACACCCCCAGGTCAAAGAGCATGCCGTCCACCCCGGGCAGGGACAGCTTGTCCAGAAGCTCGTCCACCCGGTCGAAGTTGCTGTGGACCAGGGTCACCTTGTCCAGCCAGGGGGCAAGGCGCTCCCGGGCGGCGTCCAGGGCCGCCTGGTCCCGGTCCACACAGATGAGCCGCCCGGAGGTCAGCCGCCGGGCAATCTCCCGGCTGTGGCCCGCCCGGCCCAGGGTGCCGTCCAGATAAGTCCCCCCGGGGCGGATATTCAAGGCCTCGATACACTCGTCCAGCAGGACGGGGCGGTGGATAAACTCACTCATATCAGAACCCCAGCTCCGCCATACAGGCGGCCATCTTCTCGGGAGTCATCTCTTCCTCCTCCTGGGCGTTCCAGGCGGCGGCCGACCAGATCTCCGCCCGGTCGTGGACACCGATGATGACCGCGTCCTTCTCCAGCCCGGCGTACTTCCGCAGCTTCTGGGGGATGACAATGCGGCCCTGGCTGTCCGGCTCGCACTTGGCCGCGTTGGCAAACAGGGGGCGCATGGCCTTGGACTGGCTCATGGGCAGGGAGGCAAATTTTTCGGTGAAGCGGTCCCAGGTGGACTGGGGGTAGATGGCCAGACAGGCGTCCACCCCCATGGCCAGATAGAAGGCGGCGCCCAGCTCTTCCCGGAGCCTGGCGGGGATGAAGAGCCGGCCCTTGGCGTCGATGCTGTGCTCATATGTGCCGGTCACCGCCCTTCACCTCTCCTCCACTTTTATGATTATTACAGGGATTTTGCCCCACTTCGCTCCACTCAGCCTCTTCAGTATAAGTCCTGTTGACATAAAAAGCAAGAGGTTTTTTTCTTCTGTTTTTGCCTAAAACGCCCCATTTTCTCTTAAAATCTTCTGTTTTTCATAGCAAAAACGCTTGTTCTATTTCTCCCGGCGGGGCCCGTTTGGAGAAGGCAGCTACAAAATATGGCAACTCTCCCTTGTGCTTCTTCCATATCTTGTGCCCCTCTCCCCGGGCTGCGGAAAGCGCGCCCTCCCCAAAAAGGGGAAAAAAGTTCAAAAAAATTTTTTCTCACCGGCTGCCTCTGTCAATTTCCCCTTTCCCTGCCGGTACTTCTGTGGTATACTGAGCCTTAAGCTGTCGAAATTTGGAATCAAGGAGGACACATCATGCTTTATAACAACTGGGAAGCCCTGGAGGCGGCCTGCCTGGCCTGTCAGAAGTGCGCTCTGGCGGACACCCGCCACAACGTGGTCTTTGGCACCGGCCCCCGGGACGCGGAGGTCATGTGCATCGGAGAGGGCCCCGGAGAGAACGAGGACCTCCAGGGCAAGCCCTTTGTGGGCCGGGGGGGCAAGCTGCTGGACGACATGCTGGAGATGGTGGACCTGAGCCGGGAGAAGAACGTCTACATCGCCAACATGGTCAAGTGCCGCCCGCCCCAGAACCGGGACCCCCTGAACACGGAGCAGGACGCCTGCATCGACTACCTCCGCAGTCAGGTGGCTCTCATCCGCCCCAAAATCATCATCTGCCTGGGCCGTATCTCCGCCTGCAAGCTCATCAAGCCGGACTTTAAAATCAGCCGGGAGCACGGCCAGTGGTTTGAAAAAAACGGCGTGTGGATGACCGCCCTGTTCCATCCCGCCGCTATCCTCCGGGACCCCCGCCGCCGCCCCGAGACCTTTGAGGACCTGAAGGCCATTCAGGCCAAAATTCAGGAGGTCTGCGACCATACCTATTAAATACCTCATCCGTCACGGCCTTCGGCCGTGCCACCACCCTACCCCCTCTGGCCTTCGGCCATCTCCCCCTGACAGAGGGAGTCGGCCCCTAAAGGGGAAGGCTTGAGGCGGTCAAATCGGCCGCAGCGCAGGGAAAAAGGCTTCCCCTTTAGGGGAAGCTGTCGAGCGAAGCGAGACTGATGAGGCAATGTCCATACCGCCGATGTATTCTTTCCCACCTTCGGGGCATACTGTCACTGAGGTGATAGTATGGATCTGAATATGAACGCGGCGGTGACCTTCGGCGAGCTGCTGCAATCCAACCCCCAGGCCGCCGCCTACTACGACCGCTGCACCCCCGTCCAGCGCCAGGCCATCCTGCTTCAGCTGGGCCAGATGAGCAGCCAGTCCCAGCTGCGGGCCTTTGTGGACAACCTGCCCAGCATGTCCCTGTAAACCAAAAAATTCCCATCCGCGTTCAAAGCGGATGGGAATTTCAGCTTTTCAGGCCGCCACTTTTAAGGTGTAACCGGCATGTTGGCCCGGTGGATTACGTCCAGGACCCGGGCCAGCTCATCGGCGGGGATCTGCCCGGGGGCGGAGCTCTGCCCGATGGCGCCGAAGGTGGCGCAGGAGCCAAATATCTCACCGGCCAGCCGGCTGACGGCGCCCGTCCCCCCCATAGATATGGTAAGGAAGGGCCGGTCCGCGTAATTGGCAAACATCTCCTCCGTGGCGGAGAGGAGGGTGAGCACGTCCCGGGAGGAGCGGGGCATCACGGCAATTTTGGGGATGTCGGCCCCCATGTCCTGGGCCCTGCGCAGGCGGCAGAGGATTTCGCTGTGGGGAGGCGTGCCGTCAAACGCGTGATTTGAGCCCACCACCCTGGCTCCGGCGGCGTGGATCGCTCGGATGCTCTCCGCCGCGTTAACAGAGAAAATTTCCACGTCCACCAGATCCGCACAGCCGCTCTCCGCCGCACAGAGGTTCAGAGCCAGGTAGTCCTCTGGAGAAATATCCCGGGCTCCGCCCTCCTGCCGGGTGCGAAAGGTGAAGAGCAGAGCTCTGTCGGGCAGCCGCTCCCGCAGGCCCTTCAGCACCTGTTCCACCGCCTGAAGGTCCCGGACCCGGGAGAAGAAATCCGCCCGCCACTCTACGAGGTCGATTGGAAATCCGGCAAAGCCGGCGGCCCGATCCAGGATGGCCTGCGCGTCATGATCCACAATCGGGACGATGATTTTGGGCCGGCCCTCCCCCAGCGTGACATTTCGGATGGTCAATGGCTTCATGTAAATCAACACCTTTACGGTATGCAAATCAGCTCTTTGAATGCACCATAGCGCTATGAAAAAATCCCTAAGCCCTTTTTCAAGGACTTAGGGACTGGTGCGCGAGGCGGGAGTCGAACCCGCACGCCCTTGCGAGCACTGGCACCTGAAGCCAGCGAGTCTACCAATTCCACCACTCGCGCATGTGGCACTCGTTCAGCGCAAGAGAGATATTACCACATTCTCCATTCGGTGTCAACACTTTTTGCGAAATTTTTCATATCTTTTTTCAAACGATTTTCGTTGGATAAAAAAATGGGTTCTTCTTCCCTGGCATATTGACAGGGCCAGTATATTTTTGCTATACTAAACGGGCGGCAGGAAGCCGCAGACGGGCCAGAAGGCCTGTAAATTCCCCAAAACAGTTTAACACAGGTATCCGGCGCAGAAGCCGGATGTTTTGCCAGAAGGCATACCGGACCGGTATGCCTTTTTACTTTTAAGGAGGGACCGGCTGTGACACTGGACGAATTCTTTGCGCGCAATCCCCGGGCCGCCCTGGCCTTTTCCGGCGGGGTGGACTCCGCCTGCCTGCTGTGGGCGGGGCTTCAGGCCGGAGCCGAGGTGCGGCCTTACTTCGTCAAGACCCCCTTCCAGCCCCGGTTTGAGCTGGAGGACGCCCGCCGGCTGTGCAAACAGCTGGATGTGGATTTGATCGTGCTGGATTACGACATCCTCGACCACGAGACAGTGACCTCCAACCCGCCCGACCGCTGCTACCACTGCAAGAGGCAGATGCTGTCCCGGCTGCGGGAGCGGGCGGCGGCGGACGGCTTCTCCCCGCTGCTGGACGGCACCAACGCCTCCGACGACGGCGGGGACCGCCCGGGCATGCGGGCGCTGCGGGAGCTGGAGGTCCGCTCCCCCCTGCGGGAGTGCGGCCTGACCAAGGACCGCATCCGGGAACTGTCCAGGGCGGCGGGGCTGTTCACCTGGGACAAGCCCTCCTACGCCTGCCTGGCCACCCGGATTCCCGCCGGGAGGACTATCACCCGGGAGGACCTGGAACGGATAGAACAGGGGGAGGAGGCCCTGTCCGGCCTGGGATTTCGGGACTTCCGCCTGCGGCTGACGGCAGAGGGCGCCAAGCTCCAGGTGCTGGAGGACCAGCTGCCCCTGGCTCTGGAGCGGAGAAGAGAAATTCTGTTTGCCCTGGAGAGAGATTTTTCAGAGATCACCCTGGACCTGCGGCCCAGGGTCCCCATTGACTGAGGAGGTATTTATGGACAATCGCCACGATATTTTACAGCTGCTCCGTCAGGTTGCGGACGGCTCCTCCACCCCGGAGGAGGCCCTGTCCCGGCTGAAGCGGGAGCCCTTTGCGGACCTGGGCTATGCCAAGGTGGACCTTCACCGCTCTGTGCGCCAGGGGGCGGCGGAGGTCATCTACGGGGCGGGCAAGACCCCGGAGCAGATCGCCGGCATCTCCGGAGCCATGGGGGCACGGGGCTGTCGGAACGTTCTCATCACCCGACTGTCCCCCGAGGCGGCGGACGTTGTGGGAAAAACTGTCCCCCTGGACTACCACCCCATCCCCAGGCTGGCCATTGCTTTTCCGGGGGACCGGAGGTCTTTGGGACACATCGTGGTGGCCACCGGGGGCACCAGCGACATGCCGGTGGCCGAGGAGGCCGCCCTCACCGCCGAGGTACTGGGCAACCGGGTCACCCGGCTGTACGACGTGGGCGTGGCGGGGCTTCACCGGCTGCTGGCCAACCTGGAGCCCCTGATGAGCGCCCGGTGCGTGGTGGCGGTGGCCGGGATGGAGGGGGCGCTGGCCTCCGTCATCGGCGGGCTGGTGGACTGCCCGGTGGTGGCCGTGCCCACCAGCGTGGGCTACGGGGCCAGCTTCGGCGGGCTGTCCGCTCTGCTGGCTATGCTCAACTCCTGCGCCTCCGGGTGCAGCGTGGTCAACATCGACAACGGCTTTGGCGCCGGCTATCTGGCCAGCATGATTAATCAGATGGAGGGAATTGAATGAAAACCTTATATTTAGAGTGCAATATGGGGGCCGCCGGCGACATGCTCATGGCCGCCCTGTACGAGTTGCTCAGCGAGGAGCAGAAAAAAACCTTTTTGGCCGCCATGAACGGTCTGGGCCTGCCCGGCGTGGAGGTGGCCCCTGTGGCCGCGAAAACCGGCGGCATCGCGGGCACCCACATGCGGGTGACGGTCCGAGGCCAGGAGGAGCAGGAGCACGGCCACCACCAGGACCATCACCATGAGCTCCATCATGAACACGAGCACCACCACCATCACCACGCCACGCCGGGACACATCGGGGCGATCATCGACGGCCTGTCCCTGCCCCAGGAGGTAAAGGACCGGGCCCGGCAGGTCTACGCCGCCATCGCCCAGGCAGAGGCCCAGGCCCACGGCTGCGCAGTGGGGGACGTCCACTACCACGAAGTGGGGGCGCTGGACGCGGTGGCCGACGTGGTGGGGGTGTGCTATGCCATGCACCTGCTGGACCCCGACCTGGTGACCGCCTCCCCCGTCCACGTGGGCAGCGGGACGGTACAATGCGCTCACGGAATGATGCCCGTCCCCGCTCCCGCCACCGCAGCCCTGCTGAAAGGAATCCCCATCTACGGCGGGGAGGTACAAGGGGAGCTGTGCACCCCCACCGGGGCCGCTCTGCTGAAAACCTTCGTCCAGAGCTTCGGCTCCATGGGGGAGATGGACGTGGAAAAGATTGGCTACGGCATTGGCACCAAGGAGTTTGAGCGGGCCAACTGCGTTCGGGCCTTCTGGGGGGAGGAGGAGCCCCGGGAGTGGGGAGACATTGTGGAACTGGTGTGCAACATCGACGACATGACCCCCGAGGCCCTGGCCTTCGCCTGCCAGCGGCTGCTGGAGGCGGGGGCGCTGGACGTGTACACCACCCCCGGCACCATGAAGAAGGGCCGGCCTGGCTGGGTGCTGACAGTTCTTTGTGACCCCTATTTGGAGAACGACATCATCCGACAGATTTTCACCCACACCTCTACCAACGGCCTGCGCTCCCACCTGTCGATGAAATATTTCCTCAAGCCCAGGCGGGAACAGGTCCAGACCCAGTGGGGCCCTGTGGGGGTGAAGCTGGCCCAGGGCTTCGGCGTCACCCACGTCAAGCCGGAGTTCGAGGACGCGGCCGCCCTGGCCCGGACGCGCAACCTGTCTTACCGGGCGGTGTTCGAGGACGCGATCCGGAATCTTAAGGAGGACTGAATGAAACGATATGCTTGGCTCGTCTCCCTGTTGGCGCTCTCCCTCCTGGCCGGATGCGGCGGCCAGACGCGGAACCCTTCACCGGACAAAGCCGCTGTCACGGTCGTCATGCCGCCCACCTCCGAGCCGGAGGCCGGCTTCGATCCCGCCTTCGGCTGGGGAGCGGGGGAGCACGTCCACGAGCCGCTGCTCCAGTCCACCCTGACGGTGACCAACCCCGACCTGACCATCGGCTACGACCTGGCAACCGATATGAGGGTCAGTGAGGACAGTCTGGCCTGGACTGTGACCATTCGGGAGGGCGTGAAGTTCACTGACGGCACCGATCTGACCGCCGCTGACGTGGCTTTCACCTATAACGCCGCCCGGGATGCCAGCTCCGTCAACGACTTTACTATGCTGGATCGGGCGGAGGCCGTAGACGACACCACGGTGGTCTTTCATATGACCCGGCCCTTCTCCATCTGGCCCTACACCATGGCCACCCTGGGCATCGTTCCGGAGGACTCCTACGACCCGGCCGCCTACGGGAGCAGTCCCGTCGGCTCGGGCCGGTACAGGCTGAGGCAGTGGGACCGGGGCCAGCAGGCCATTCTGGAGGCCAATCCGGACTACTACGGCGAAAAGCCCCAAATGGAGCGGGTGAACATCCTGTTCATGGAGGAGGACGCCGCCTTTCTGGCCGTTCAGGCGGGCCAGGCCGACCTGGCCTACACCTCCGCCCCCTACGCGGACCAGACGGTGAACGGCTTTTCCCTGCTGTCCGTGAAAACAGTGGACAACCGGGGGATCAATCTGCCCGTTACGGGGAACGATTTTCTCTCTGATGCGGAGGTCCGCCGGGCCATCGACGCGGGCATTGACCGGGAGGAAATGGTCGATCATGTTTTGAACGGCTACGGAAGTCCCGCTTACAGCGTGTGTGACGGCTTGCCCTGGTTTACCTGGGAGGCCAGACTGCCTTACGACCCCGTCGAGGCAAGCGACTGGCTGGATTCCGCCGGCTGGCACCTGGAGAAGGAGTACCAGGAGAAGATACCGGCGGGACAGCTCTACCCCCTTGATTGCGGCTGGCGGTATAAGGACGGCGTCCGGGCGGAGATGGAGCTGCTATACCCCGTAGGGGATACCGTTCGTCAGGCACTGGCTATGGACGCGGCCAATCAGTTGGGACGGCTTGGCATTTACTGTACCGTCCGGGGCGTTGGCTGGGACACCGCCTATGACGAAGCACTTACCACGCCCCTGGTCTGGGGCTGGGGGGCCCACACCCCCATGGAGCTTTACAACATCTATCACACAGACCGCGAAACCGGCTCTGCCCGCTACTCCCCCTACGCCAATCCCACCGTAGATGCGTATATGGACGAGGCGCTGGCCTGCACTGACCTGGAGGAAGCCTACCGGCTGTGGCAGACGGCACAGTATGACGGCTTCACCGGCGTTACCCGGTCCGGCGACTGCCCCTGGGTGTGGCTGGTAAACGTGGATCACCTGTACTGGGTGCGGGACGGCCTTCAGGTGGCCCAGCAGAAGATCCACCCCCACGGCCACGGGTGGTCTGTCGTCAACAACGTGGACCAATGGGAGTGGAATTCGTAGGGGCGCACAGTGTGCGCCCGCAGTATCCCTTCGCGTCAAAGCGGGCGGACAATGTCCGCCCCTACACAGCGGGTCAAGGAGGTCATTCCATGCTTCACCGTCTGCAATTCACCGCAAAAAAATTGGTACGCATGGCGCTCCTCCTGCTGGGGGTGAGCCTGACGGCCTTCCTGCTTATGGACGCCTCCCCCCTGGACCCCCTCCAGACCAATATCGGCCAGGCGGCCTTAGGGACCATGAGCCCGGAGCAGATTGCCCGCCTGGAGGAGTACTGGGGGATAAACACCCCGGCGGCGGAGCGGTATGTGGGCTGGCTGGGGTCCGCCCTGCGGGGGGATTTTGGGGTCTCGCTGCTCTACAGCCGGCCGGTGCTCGCCGTGGTTGGCCAGCGCCTGGGGAACTCTCTCTGGCTGCTGCTCTTCGCCTGGGTGCTGTCCGGGGGGCTGGGACTGGCCCTGGGCCTGGCCGCCGGGGCCAACCGGGGCCGGTGGCCGGACAGACTGATCCGGGGCTACTGCCTGGTCATCTCCAGCACCCCCACCTTCTGGCTGGCCTTGCTGCTGTTGATGGTCTTCTCCGTCTGGCTGGGCTGGCTGCCCATTGGACTGTCCGTCCCCATTGGGGCGGACGCCGCCAGCGTCACCCTGACCGCCCGGCTGTACCACGCCCTGCTGCCCGGCTTGACCCTGTCCGTCACCGGGGTGGCGGGTATCGCCCTCCACACCCGGGAAAAGGTGGTGGATGTGCTGGACAGCGACTATGTCCTCTTCGCCCGGGCCCGGGGAGAGGGGCACATCCTCCGCCGCCACGTGCTGCGCAACGTGGCCCTGCCCGCCCTCACCCTGCAGTTCGCCTCCATCGGGGAGATCATCGGCGGCTCGGTGCTGGTGGAGCAGGTCTTCTCCTACCCCGGACTGGGACAGGCGGCTGTGGCCGCCGGGCTGGGGGGCGATTTGCCCCTGCTGCTGGGTATCACGGTGGTCACCGCCGCCCTGGTCTTCGGGGGCAGTCTGGCCGCCGACCTGCTGTACGGGGTGATTGACCCCCGCATCCGAAGGGGGGCGGCCAAGGCGTGACAGGCAACCGACGCAGGAGTACACTTTTTCTGCTGATTCTGGCGGGGGGACTGCTGCTTGCTCTGGCCCTGGCCGGAGGACTGCTGGATGACAGGGCCCTGACCACCGACTTCTCCCGAAAAAATCTGCCCCCCTGCCCGGCCTATCTCTTCGGCACCGACTGGATGGGCAGGGACATGCTGGCCCGCACTCTGACCGGACTGTCTCTGTCCCTCCGGGTGGGGGCCCTCACCGCCGCCGCCAGCGCGGCCATCGCCCTGGTGCTGGGGACGGCCTCCGCCGCCTTCGGGGGTTGGGTGGACGCCCTCGTCTCCTGGCTCATCCACCTGGTGATGGGCGTCCCCCACATCCTGCTCATCATCCTGGTCTCCCTGGCCTGCGGCCGGGGGTTCTGGGGGGTGACGGCGGGGGTGACCCTCACCCACTGGCCCGCCCTGGCCCGGCTGGTCCGGGGGGAGGTGCTCCAGCTGAAGGGGGCCCCCTGGCTCCGGATGTCCCGGCGGCTGGGGGCGCCCCGGGGGAAGATCCTCCGAAATCACATCCTGCCCCACCTGCTGCCCCAGTTTTTGACCGGGCTCATCCTCCAGTTTCCCCATGCCATTCTCCATGAGGCCGGCGTCACCTTTCTGGGCTTCGGACTGCCCCCGGAGCAGCCCGCTATTGGCGTCATTCTGGAGGAGAGCATGTCCTACCTCACCACCGGCCGGTGGTGGCTGGCCCTGTTCCCCGGGCTGGCCCTGGTGCTGGTGGTGGTGCTCTTTGCCCTGGCCGGGGAGCGGCTGCGCCTGCTCCTCTCCCCTGCCAGCGCCCAGGAATAGGAGGCGGCTGTGGAACCAATTTTGACTGTAGAACACCTGTCTGTCTCCTTCACCCGCTACAGCCGGGGCTTCGCCCGGACGGAGCTGTCCGCCGTCCGGGACCTGTCTCTGACCGTGGAGCCGGGGAGGGTGACGGCCCTGGTGGGGGAGAGCGGCTCGGGCAAGAGCCTGCTGGCCCACGCCATTCTTCAGCTTCTCCCCCGGAACGCCCAGGTGGGAGGAACCATCCTCTATGACGGCGCTCCCCTCTCCCGGGAGCGGGCGGAGGCCCTCCGGGGCCGGGAGATCGCCCTCATTCCCCAGGGAATCACCTGGCTGGACCCCATGATGAAGGTGGGCCCCCAGGTGCGCCGGGGGCGCGGCGATTCGGAGACAAGAGCCCGGTGCCGGGCGGCCCTGGACCGCTTCGGCCTGGGGCCCCAGGTGGAGGAGCTCTACCCCTTTGAGCTGTCCGGGGGGATGGCCCGGCGGGTGCTCATCGCCTGCGCCGTAATGGACAGCCCCCGGCTCATCGTGGCCGACGAGCCCACCCCCGGACTGGATATCCGGGCCGCCGGGCGGGTACTGGGCCACTTCCGGGAGCTGGCGG
Source organism: uncultured Oscillospiraceae bacterium (assembly GCA_950097245.1). Taxonomy (GTDB): domain Bacteria; phylum Bacillota; class Clostridia; order Oscillospirales; family Oscillospiraceae; genus Lawsonibacter. Next base: position 63,203 of record CATNCS010000006.1, read on the forward strand.
AGGAGGGGGCCGGGGTGCTGTTCATCACCCACGACCTGGAGCTGGCCCTCACCGTGGCCCACAAGCTGGTGGTCCTCTGTGAGGGGCGGACAGTGGAGGAGCTCTCCCCCGCCCGTTTCCGGTCCGGCCAGGGATTGAACCACCCCTACACCCGGGCCCTGTGGCACGCCATGCCGGAGAACAATTTTTTGTAGGGGCGGCCTGTGGCCGCCCGCCGTAATAGGGCAGGTCCGCTCGGGCGGCCACAGGCCGCCCCTACACATAAGAATGGGGGCCTTCTAATGACCTTAGAAGCCAAAAATCTCACCTTCCGCTACCCCCGCCGGGGGACCGGTCCGGTGCTGGAGGGGGTGAGCCTCACCCTGCGCGCCGGGGAGCGGGTGGGACTGTCCGCCCCCAGCGGCCGGGGGAAGACCACCCTGTGCAGGCTGCTGGCCGGGTGGGAGACGCCTCAGGCCGGCCAGGTGCTGCTGGACGGCGCCCCCCTCCCCCGCCGGGGCTTCTGCCCCGTCCAGCTGCTTTGGCAGCACCCGGAGGAGGCGGCAGACCCCCTCCTGAAGCTGCGCACCACCCTGTATGAGGCCGGGCCGGTGGACCCCGCCGTCCTGGAGGGGCTGGGCGTCCGGGACAGCTGGCTGGAGCGGTACCCCTCGGAGCTGTCCGGCGGGGAGCTCCAGCGCGTCTGTATCGCCCGGACCCTGCGGCCCGGGCTGCGGTTCCTGCTGTGTGACGAGGCCTCCGCCATGCTGGACCTGGTGACCCAGGCCCGGCTGTGGCGCTTTCTGCTGGACTACGGGGCGCGGAAAAATCTGGGCCTGCTGGTGGTCAGCCACAATGCCGCCCTGCTGGAGCGGGTGTGTACCCGGGTGCTCGCCTGGGAGGATATAGCGGCGCCCCGCCGGACATAAAGCCGGCGGGGCGTTTTTCTGTTGGGATTTGTTTAGTACATAGTCTCCATCGGAATCGCCTGGACACCGGCGGGCAGGGTGGTCACGGGAGTCTTGGTGGTGGGGACGCAGTTCATGTCCAGAGTCAGCTTCATGCTGATGTCGCTGTCCTCCACAGACATATCCATGTCCACCGTCACCTTGTCGGGGGCGGCGTGCTCGGTCATGGTAAACACGGCCTTCTCACCGGCCTCATCCACACTGGCGGTAGCCTTGATGTCAGCGGCCACGATATCGTTCCCCCGCTTGGTGAGGGTGACGGTCATATCCATCACGTCCTCCAGCTTCATCTGGGCCACGTAGGTGTTCCCCTTCTGGGTGAAGGCCTGGTCGCTGAGCATCTGCACATAGATACTTGTCACCTGGGCCAGGGCCTCGTAGCTGGTCTCGCTGTCATTCAGGGGCATACTTCCAATGACGGCGGTCAGGGCCTCCTGGACGCCGGCGTCCTCCTTCAGCCGGGTCAGCTGGGTCATGTTCAGGCCGCTGAGCAGCTCGGCCTGGTAGGCGGCGAAGTCCAGGGAGTACCAGGTGTCGCCGCTGCCGCCGGTCAGCTCGGCGGGCAGGGACAGGTAGAGCATACCGGACTCCAGATCCATCCGTACCTCGCCCTTCAGGTTGGACAGGACGGCCAGCATCTGCTGTATCAGCATCTGCTCCATGGGGGAGCCGGCACTGTCCGCCGCCAGCTCAGACAGGCCGGACAGCTTCAGATCCCAGTTCAGCTGGGCCCTGGTATCGCCGGTGACACCGTTGATGCTGCCCTTGGCGGTAACGGGCTTGGAGAAATACTCGCCGCTCTTGTCGGCCACCTCCAGGTTAAGCGCCCCGGTCACGGCCATGTTTTGGCCCTTCTCCTGCTTGGCGCAGTAAGCGGCAAAGTTGTCCATCAGCTCGAAGGTGGCGTCCCCCAGCAGGGTATCCACATCCACGACGATGACCGTCCTGCTGTTGGCGTCCCAGCCCACGTTGCAGCCGAAGGCCTCGGCCACAAAGCGGACGGGCACATAGGTGCGGCCGTTCTTCACATAGGGGGTCACGTCCATGGTCACGGTTCGGGTCTGGCCGTCCTCAACGATGGCCGCTGTGTTCTGCCCCAGCACCATGGACAGGTCCACCCCGTCCCGCTTGGCGGAGACGGTGCTGGTCTCAGCGTCGTAGCCCACCTCCGCCCCGATGGCCTCCAGCACCGCCCGGAAGGGCAGGAAGGTGCGGTCATTGGTGATCTCCGGGGCCGCGTCGGTGAAGGCCATCGCCTCGCCGTTGAGCTGAACGGAGATTCCCCCGTCCCCCGGCCCGGCGGCCAGGGCGGTGCCGGTGAGCATCACCGTCAGGGCCAGCAGGGCAATCAGCGCCCCACCCAGCCGTTTCCAAACTTTCATGTTCAACAACCTCCTCAATTTGTATTTTGGGGTACATCCTTTCAAAAAACAATTTTATTATAGCACAGCCTCCCCTCCTGTTCAAGGGATTTTGTCCACTTTCTAGAAAAATAACGCCGTTCTTTTGGCAGATATTACAAAGTCGGGCCCTCCGAATCAACTCCAGAGGGCCCGAACGGCTTCATTTCTTCCGTTTTTTCTTGTCAAACAGCCCCTTCAGCCCCCCCTCGGGGACCTCCTCCCCCATGGCGGCGGCAAAGGCGTGGAGGGCCGTCTTCTGTTCTGCGTTGAGGGAGGTGGGCACCTGCACCTTGACGGTGACGTACTGGTCCCCCCGGCGGCTGCTGCGCAGCTCGGGGATGCCCTTGCCCCGGAGGCGGAAGGTGGTGCCCGTCTGGGTGCCGGCGGGCAGGCTGTACTTCACCTTGCCGTCGATGGTGGGGATCTCCAGCTCGGCCCCCAGGGCCGCCTGGCAGAAGCTCACCGGGCACTCGTAGATCACGGTGGTGCCCTCCCGCTGGAACTGGGGGTGGGGCTTCACCTGGACCCGCACCAGCAGGTCGCCGGCGGGGCCGCCGTTGACACCGGCGTTGCCCTGGCCCCGCATGGAGACCGCCTGGCCGTCGTCGATGCCCGCCGGGATGGTGACGGAGATGCGCTGCTTCTTCCGCACACTCCCCGCCCCGCCGCACTTCTTGCAGGGGGTGTGGATGAGCTTGCCGGTGCCCCGGCACTTGGAACAGGTGGTGGTGGTGGAGAAGGCGAAGCCCCCCGCCCCCCGCTGGATGCGCACCTGGCCGGCCCCCCGGCAGTCGGGGCAGGTCTCGGCGGTGGTGCCCGGGGCACAGCCGGAGCCCTTGCACTCGTCGCAGGGCTCGGTGCGGTTTAGCTCAATCTCCTTGGTGCAGCCGAAGGCCGCCTCCTCGAAGGTGAGGGCCAGGTTGACCCGCAGGCTCTCCCCCTTCTGGGGGCCGTTCCGGCGGGTCCCCCCGCCGAAACCGCCTCCAAAGCCCCCGCCGAAGAAGGAGCCGAAGATGTCGCCCAGGTCGATGTCCCCCATGTCGAAGCCCATGCCGCCCATACCGCCCCCGCCGCCGTAGCTGGGGTCCACACCGGCAAAGCCGAACTGGTCGTACCGGGCCTTCTTCTCCGGGTCGGACAGAATGCCGTAGGCCTCGTTGATCTCCTTGAACTTGGCCTCGGCGTCCTTGTCCCCGGGGTTGACATCCGGGTGGTACTTCTTGGCCAGCTTGCGGTAGGCCTTTTTCAGCTCCTCCTCAGAGGCCCCCTTGGACAGGCCCAGGACCTCGTAGTAATCTCGTTTTTGTTCCGCCATATGTTATCACCTCTAAGCGCGGAAAGCGGCGGGGCATTGAAAGGCCCCGCCTTCTCCGTAGGGGCCGCCCCCCTGGGCGGCCCGTTTTTTCAGGTTTCCTGCACGTTCCGGCGGGCCGCCGAAGGCGGCGGCCCCTACATTCCGTGCAGGGAATTATTTCTGGTCGTCGTCGATGACCTCATAGTCGGCGTCCACCACGCCGTCGCCGGCGGGGCCGGACTGCTGCTGTCCGCCAGTGAAGCCCGCGCCGCCCATATCGGGGCCGGGGCCGGCCTGACCCGCCTGGCCGTAGATCTTGGAGCCCACCTCGGCGAACTCCTTGTTCACCGCCTCGGTGGCGTCCTTGATGGCGTTGATGTCGGCGCCCTTCAGGGCCTCCTTCAGGCGGTCCAGGGCGGCCTGGACCTTGGCCTTGTCCTCGGCAGGCAGCTTGTCGCCCACCTCGCCCAGAGTCTTCTCCACCTGATAGGCGGTCTGGTCGCCGGCGTTGCGGATGTCGGCGGCCTCCCGGGCCTTCTTGTCCTCGGCGGCGAACTGCTCGGCATCCCGCATGGCCTTGTCGATCTCCTCCTTGCTCATGTTGGTGGAGGAGGTGATGGTGATGTGCTGCTCCCGGCCGGTGCCCTGGTCCTTGGCGGACACGTTCACAATGCCGTTGGCGTCGATGTCGAAGGTGACCTCGATCTTGGGGTCGCCCCGGCGGGCGGGGAGGATGCCGTCCAGCATGAACACGCCCAGCTGCTTGTTGTACTGGGCCATCTCCCGTTCGCCTTGCAGGACCTTGACCTCCACGGAGGTCTGGTTGTCGGAGTAGGTGGTGAACACCTGGCTGCCGTGGGCGGGGATGGTGGTGTTGCGGTCGATGATCTTGGTCATCACGCCGCCGGCGGTCTCGATGCCCAGAGACAGGGGGGTGACGTCCAGCAGCAGCAGGTCCTTCACGTCGCCGGTGAACACGCCTCCCTGGAGGGCCGCGCCCATGGCCACGCACTCGTCGGGGTTGATGCCCTTGAAGCCATCCCGGCCGGTGATGTTCTTCACCGCGTCCTGAACGGCGGGGATACGGCTGGAGCCGCCCACCAGGAGGACCTTGTGCAGGTCGCCGGCGGAGAGCTTGGCGTCGCCCATGGCCTGGCGGACGGGGCCCATGGTGGCCTCCACCAGGTGGTGGGTCAGCTCGTTGAACTTGGCCCGGCTGAGGGTCAGGTCCAGGTGCTTGGGGCCGGTGGCGTCGGCGGTGATATAGGGCAGGTTGATGGCGGTGGTGGTGACGCCGGACAGCTCGATCTTGGCCTTCTCGGCGGCCTCCTTGAGGCGCTGCATGGCGACTTTATCGCCGGACAGGTCCACCCCGTCGCTCTTCTTGAACTCGGCCACCATCCAGTCCATGATGCACTTGTCGAAGTCGTCGCCGCCCAGGCGGTTGTTGCCGGCGGTGGCCAGCACCTCGATGACCCCGTCGTCGATGTCCAGGATGGACACGTCGAAGGTGCCGCCGCCCAGGTCGTAGACCATGATCTTCTGGGCCTCTTCCTTGTCCACACCGTAGGCCAGGGCCGCGGCGGTGGGCTCATTGATGATCCGCTTGACCTCCAGGCCGGCGATCTTGCCCGCGTCCTTGGTGGCCTGGCGCTGGGCGTCGGTGAAGTAGGCGGGGACGGTGATCACCGCCTCGGTGACGGGCTGGCCCAGATAGCCCTCGGCGTCCGCCTTCAGCTTCTGGAGAATCATAGCCGAAATTTCCTGGGGGGTGTACTTCTTGCCGTCCACGCTCACCCGGTAGTCGGAGCCCATCTCCCGCTTGATGGAGCTGATGGTCCGGTCGGGGTTGGTGATGGCCTGGCGCTTGGCCACCTGGCCCACCATGCGCTCGCCGTCCTTGGAGAAGGCCACGACGGAGGGGGTGGTGCGGTTGCCCTCGGCGTTGGCGATGACCACGGCGTCGCCGCCCTCCATCACCGCCACGCAGCTGTTAGTGGTTCCTAAGTCGATACCAATGATTTTTCCCATGATGTTTTTCCTCCTAAATATATGAAAGATTGGTGTTAACAGGTTAACGCAGGAGCACGGCTCCTATCGAAAACAGCGCCGACAGCCAGACCAGCAGTCCAGCGCTGAGCATCAGGGTGAATTTAACGTTTTTGCAGGCGGTACACATACCGGTCTGACCTCCTTTTTATTTCAATGGGCATGTATGGCGGTTAGGTCTTTGTAGGGGCGGATAC
>CATNCS010000007.1 GCA_950097245.1 uncultured Oscillospiraceae bacterium
CTGTAAACCTCTCTGTGGACCTCCGACAGGCGGACCTCCACATCGGGGAATGCCTTGGCCAGACGGGCGGCCAGCGGGGCGCACACCACATTTTCCGTGGGGAAGTGGCCGGCGTCCAGCAGGTTGAAATTCCGGGTGTGCCGGTAACCGTTGGCGATGGAGAACAGGAAGATGGGGGCGGCGATGCGGCCGATGTAGTCTGTGACAGAGGGCAGGTCCAGAGGCCAGACGTAGGTGAGGTGGTCCCACAGCATGGACAGCAGGGCGACAGTTTTCAGGACAAAAAAGCTCATAATCAGGTTCCTTTCTGTATCGGATACAGGGAGGATACCAGGTAGTTCTTACAAAAAAGTGAGCATATTTCTTACATTTTTCTGAAATGAGGGTGGAGCAGTTGAAACGGATTTTAAAAATAGTTGTGATTGGCGTGTGTATCGGCCTGTTGTCAGTTGTGATTCAAGGGGCGTTGCGCATTGACCGGGATGTTTTTCTGCACTGGTACTGGATCATTGCCGCGGCTGTCGCGCTGGGGGCGGCGTTGGTCAATGTGGTTTACAATATCTTCTATCAACAGAAAATGAAAAAACTTGTCCCGCTGCTAGAGGCTCAGAAGCCCCATGAGTACGTTGCTGGAGTGGAAAAGCTGCTGGAAACCGCCAAGGGGAATAATCTGAGAAAGATTTTACAGATGAATCTTGCCGCCGGATACATCGACCTGAAACAGTTTGACAAGGCAACAGAACTACTGGAGGGAATCTCTGAAAAGGGACTGGCGGGCTCCGCGGTCAAGACGGTCTATCGGTTGAATCTCTGCACCTGCTATTTTCAGTCGGCGCGCAGAGAAAAAGCTCTGGAGCTGTACAACAACAGTCAAGCGATCTTTGAACCCCAGCGGAACGGTAAGCTGTACGGCGGCAACATCGCGATTGTGGACATGCTGGCGGCAATCCAGGGCGAGCAGTATGACCAGGCGGAGCAGCTGCTGGACAAAGCGCGGCAGACTTGGGATGATCCCCGGTTTCAGGAGGCCTTTCAGGAGATTGAGCATACCCTGACAGAAATCAAGAAGGAGAAAGTCCTATGAACATCCAATGGTATCCCGGCCACATGACCAAGACCCGGCGGCAGATTGAGGCGGATTTGAAGCTGGTGGACATTGTGGTGGAGATTATCGACGCCCGCATCCCGGCCTCCAGCCGCAACCCGGACATCGACGCCATCTGCGCCGGCAAACCCCGGCTCATCGTCCTCAACCGGGCGGACCAGGCTGACCCAAATCAAAATAAAGTTTGGGGGGCGTATTTCCGGAGCCAGGGCCACTCCGTCCTGGAGACCGACGCCCGGTCCGGCCGGGGGATCAACCAGTTTTCCACGGTTGTGCAGGGCGTGCTCAGGGACCAGATTGCCCGCTGGAAGGAGAAGGGCCAGGTGGGCCGGCCCGTCCGGGCCATGGTGGTGGGGGTGCCCAACGTGGGCAAGTCCACCTTCATCAACAAGGTGGCAAAGAAGAAGTCCGCCAAGGCCAGTGACCGCCCCGGCGTCACCCGGGGGAAGCAGTGGGTCCACGTGGACCAGGGGCTGGACCTGCTGGACACCCCGGGCATCCTCTGGCCCAAGTTTGAGGACGAGCTCACCGGCATGAACCTGGCCTTCACCGGGGCGGTGAAGGACGAGATCATGGACGTGGAGACCCTGGGCTGTCACTTTATGGCCCTTCTGGGGGAGCGCTACCCCCAGGCGCTGATGGACGGCTACAAGCTGGCCGAGGTCCCCGCCCGGGAGGAGGGGGAGAACGACGTGGCCTGGGGCTACCGGCTTCTCCAGGCCTGCGCCGCCAGGCGGGGGATGCGCATCTCCGGCGGCGAGCTGGACACCGAGCGCATGGCCCGGGTCCTGCTGGACGAGTACCGGGGGAGCAGGCTGGGGCGGTTTACTCTGGAGGTACCGGAGGGGGTATAATAATGGACCTTTGGCAATACGAAAAAGAGGCTTTGGCAGAAGGCCGCGCCCTGATCTGCGGCTGTGACGAGGCGGGAGCGGGTCCCCTGGCGGGGCCGGTATACGCGGCGGCGGCGATTCTGCCCTTTGGGGAGGACATCCCCGGCCTGGACGACTCCAAAAAGCTGACCGAGAAGAAGCGGGAGGCGCTGTTCCCTGTCATTCAGGAGAGAGCGGTTGCCTGGGCGGTGGCCTGGGTGGACGCGGCAGAGATTGACGCCACCGACATCCTCAGTGCCCGGATGAAGGCCATGCAGCTGGCCATTGACGGGCTGTCTACCGCCCCGGACTTCGCCCTCATCGACGGCAACCGGGACCAGGGCAGGACGGCGGCCATTACCACCCCCCACCGGTGCCTGGTGAAGGGGGATAGCCTGTCGGCCTCCATCGCGGCGGCGTCCATCCTGGCCAAGGTGAGCCGGGACCGGTATATGGTGGAGATGGCGGCAGAGTATCCGGAGTACCGCTTTGACAAGCACAAGGGCTACGGGACAAAGCTCCACTACCAGCTGCTGGCCCGGTATGGGCCCAGCCCCATCCACCGCCGAAGCTTTTTGAAAACAGCTGGTTTTCAACAAGAAAAAAGTATGGATGATTTTCTCCCCCCTTCGGGGGGAGAAAATCAGGAAAAAGCTATGGAGAGGGAGCAATGAGCGGTCAGGACAGCCGGCTGAAGGGCCGGTGGGGGGAGGACCGGGCGGCGGAATTTTTGCGGGACAAGGGGTATCGGATCACCGATGCCAACTGGCAGTGCCGGTTTGGGGAGATTGATCTGATTGCGGAGGACGGGACCTGCCTGTGCTTTGTGGAGGTCAAGCTGCGCAAGAGCGCCGCCTACGGCTCCGCGGCCGCCTTTGTGGACCGGCGCAAGCAGGACAGGCTGCGCACCGCCGCCACGCTCTACCTGTCCCGGCACCCTACGCAGCTCCAGCCCCGTTTCGATGTCATCGAAATTTACGCCCCCCAGGGAGAAAAGACGGCCCGGCCGGAGATTATCCACCTGGAAAACGCCTTTTAGTCATAAATCCCTTGACCGTTGGGCGAAAAACTGGCATAATAGGATCCATCAATACTGAAGTGAGGAAGGATCGACATGCGGTATATCAGCACGCGGGACAACGCCATCCAGTACACCGCCTCCCAGGCCATCGCCCAGGGGCTGGCCAGGGACGGAGGCCTGCTGACCCCCTTCTACATCCCCAAGCTGCCCAACAAGGCCCTGGAGGACATCAAGGACATGGCCTACCAGCAGCGGGCGGTGTACATTATGAAGCAGTTTTTGGAGGAGTTCTCCGTCAAGGAGCTCACCGACTACGCCAACGCCGCCTACGGCCCGGACAAGTTCGACTCCCCGGCGGTGGCTCCCGTCCACACGGTGGACGGCAATACCCACTGCCTGGAGCTGTGGCACGGCCCCACCTGCGCCTTTAAGGACATGGCCCTCCAGATGCTGCCCCACCTGCTCACCGCCTCCCTGACCAAGACGGAGGAGGACAAGACGGTTTGCATCCTGGTGGCCACCTCGGGGGATACGGGCAAGGGGGCGCTGGAGGGCTTTAAAAACGTGCCCCGCACCAGGATCCTGGTCTTCTACCCCAAGGACGGGGTGTCTCAGGTCCAGGAGCTCCAGATGGTTACCCAGGAGGGGGGCAACGTGGGGGTGTCCGCCGTGGTGGGCAATTTCGACGACGCCCAGACCGGCGTGAAGCGGCTGTTCTCCGACGAGAAGCTCCGCCAGGAGCTGGCGCGCCGGGGGTACTTCTTCTCCTCCGCCAACTCCATCAACTGGGGCCGGGTGCTGCCCCAGATCGTCTACTACATCTCCGCCTACTGCGACCTGCTCCGGGATGAGAAAATTGCCCCCGGCCAGGCGGTGAACGTCTGCGTCCCCACCGGCAACTTCGGCAACATCCTGGCCGCATACTACGCCCGGGAGATGGGGCTGCCCATCGACCAGCTCATCTGTGCCTCCAACAGCAACAACGTCCTCACCGACTTTATCCGGGAGGGGGTCTACGACCGGAACCGCACCTTCTACAACACCATGTCCCCCTCCATGGACATCCTCATCTCCTCCAACCTGGAGCGGCTTCTCTTCTCCCTTACCCAGGATACGGAGGAGGTCAAGGGATATATGGCCCGGCTGTCTGAGACGGGGCGCTACCAGGTGAGCGACCGGATCCGCGACCGGCTGCAAAAGCGGTTCAAGGGCTATTTCTGCGACGACCGGGAGACCCAACAGGTCATCCGGGCCATGTTTGAGAAAAACGGCTACCTCATCGACACCCACACCGCCGTGGCCTTCTCCGCCCTGGAGCAGTACCGGCGGGAGACCGGGGACGATACCCCGACCGTCGTGGCCTCCACCGCCAGCCCCTTCAAGTTCTGCGGAAGCGTGCTGGAGGCCCTGGGGGAGACAACGATTGCCTCCGGCCTGGACGCCCTGGACCAGCTTACCGAGAGAACCGGCCAGCCCGCTCCCGCTCCCCTGGCCGGTCTGCGGGACAAAAAGGTCCGCTTCACCCAGGTGGTGGAGAAGGAGAACATGGCGGACGCGGTGCGTTCCCTGCTGGAGTGAGCCCATGTCCCTGTATGCCATTGGAGACACCCACCTGTCCCTGGCCTCCGACAAGCCCATGGACGTGTTCGGCGGGGGCTGGACGGGCTATGTGGACAAGCTGCGGGACGGCTTTCAAATTGTGGGCCCGGAGGACACCGTGGTCATCTGCGGCGACGTGTCCTGGGGCATGAGCCTGGAGGAGGCCCGGGCCGACTTCGCCTTTCTGGACGGGCTGCCCGGGGGACGGAAGCTGCTCCTCAAGGGCAACCACGACTACTGGTGGACCACCGCCAGCAAGATGAAGGCCTTCTTTGAGGAAAACGGCTTTTCCACCCTGGATATCCTCCACAACAACTGCCATTTCTACGGGGATATTGCCCTGTGCGGCACCCGGGGCTGGTTCTACGAGGAGGACCGGGGGGAGCACTCCGCCAAAATCTTCAACCGGGAGCTGATCCGGCTGGAGGCGTCCCTGAAGGCGGCGGGGGAGCGGGAGAAGCTGTGCTTCCTCCACTACCCGCCCCTGTACCAGGGCTACCGCTGCCAGGAGATCCTCGACCTGCTGGAGAGGTACGGGGTGAGGCTGTGCTGCTACGGCCACCTCCACGGGGGGAGCCACCGCCTGGCCGTCACCGGCCGGCAGGGGACGGTGGACTACCGCCTGGTGGCCGCCGACTATGTGGGCTTCCGCCCGGTGTGTATTCTGTAGGGGACGGCCTGTGGGACCCGACCACCTGGGCGGGTCATCGGGGTAAGGAATGGCCCGCCGGGGTCGTCGGGCCCCACATGTGTCTGGAAGGGTACCCCGAAGGGGGCGGATGAGGTTATCTCCCGTCAAACTGCCCGATTAAGGGCCTTCCCAGAAATAAATTAGAAATATTTCGGGGAAATTTCAAAAAAAGACTGTTCAAACCGCCGCGTATCTGGTAAAATATCGTGGCGAAAGTAAAAAGGCCCCCTGCCGGCCGTGCCGGGGCGGGACCGACAGGAGGAAATTGACAAATGAAGGTCACCAGTGTTGAGAAGAAAGAGAAGAGCACCGTAGAGCTCACCATCCAGGTGGAGGCCGATGTGTTTGAGGCCGCCATCCAGAAGGTCTATCTGAAGAACCGGGGGAAGATCAACGTGCCCGGCTTCCGCAAGGGCAAGGCCCCCCGGAAGATTATCGAGGGCATGTACGGCACCGGGGTGTTCTACGAGGACGCCATCAACGACGTCTACCCCGCCGCCTACGAGGAGGCCGTGAAGGAGCAGGGCCTGGACGATGTGGGCTACCCCAAGATGGAGATCGTGGAGGTGGGCAAGGAGGGCTTCACATTTAAGGCGCTGGTCTCCGTCCGCCCCGAGGCCAAGCTGGGCGAGTACAAGGGCCTGACCGCCCCCAAGGAGGAGGCCAAGGTCACCGACAAGGACATCGACGAGGAGCTCAAGCCCTATATCGACCGGGCCACCCGCCTGGTCAGCGTCAAGCGCAAGGCCAAGAAGGGCGACACCGCCGTCATCGACTTCGAGGGCTTCGACAACGGCACCCCCTTCGAGGGTGGCAAGGGCGAGAACTACGACCTGAAGCTGGGGGCTGGCATGTTCGTCCCCGGCTTTGAGGAGCAGGTCATCGGCATGAAGGCCGGTGAGGAGAAGGACATCGACATCACCTTCCCCGAGGACTACCACGCCGACCTGGCCGGCAAGGCGGTGATCTTCCACGTGAAGGTCAACGAGGTGAAGGAGTCCCAGGCCCCCGAGGTGGACGACGAGTTTGCCAAGGACGTATCTGAGTTCGAGACCCTGGCCGACTTCCGCAAGGACCTGGGCGACAAGCTGCTGGAGCGGAAGAAGAGCCAGGCTCAGGCCGACTTTGAGAACGCCGTGATGGAGCAGCTGGTGGAGAACATGGAGTGCGAGATTCCCGACGGCATGGTGGAGAGCCAGACCGACCGGCTGATGGACGACTACGCCATGCGCCTCCAGAGCCAGGGCATCGGCATGGACCAGTACATGTCCATGATGGGCATGACCCCTGACATGATGCGCGCCTCCGCCAAGCCCGCCGCCCTGAAGCAGGTGCAGATGGAGCTGGCCCTCACCGCCGTGGCCAAGGCGGAGAACATCACTGTCTCCGACGAGGAGTACGAGGCCGAGATCGCCAGGATGGCGGAGCAGTACAGCATGGAGGCCGACCAGGTGAAGGCCATTGTCCCCGTGGACGGCCTGAAGAAGGACCTGGCCCTCCAGAAGGCCCACAAGCTGGTGATGGACAGCGCCAAGGAGGGCAAGGCCAAGAAGAAGGCCGCCCCCAAGAAGGCCGCGAAGAAGGAAGAGGAGGGCGAGGAAAAGCCCAAACGCACCCGGTCCAAAAAGAAGGCCGAGGAGTCCGCCGAGGAGTAAACAGAGATACGTCCCGGGGCGGTTTTGGCCGTCCCGGGCGTGTGCGTCTGTGAAAGGGAATGAATTTCCCGTCCAATGGGTATAATCTGGTATCCCAACTGAAAAAAGGAGTAGTATCATGAGCTTAGTTCCCTATGTAGTAGAACAGACCAACCGGGGAGAGCGGTCCTACGACATTTTCTCCCGCCTGCTCAACGACCGCATCGTCATGCTGTCGGAGGAGGTCAACGACACCACCGCCTCTCTCGTGGTGGCACAGCTGCTGTATCTGGAGGCCCAGGACCCGGACAAGGACATCCAGTTCTACATCAACAGCCCCGGCGGCTCCGTCACCGCCGGCATGGCCATCTACGACACCATGCAGTATATCAAGTGTGACGTGTCCACCATCTGCATCGGCATGGCGGCCTCCATGGGGGCGTTCCTGCTGTCCTCCGGGGCCAAGGGCAAGCGGCTGGCCCTGCCCAACGCGGAGATTATGATCCATCAGCCCTCCGCCGGCACCCAGGGCCAGATCACCGACATGGCCATCCATCTCCGCCGGCTGGAGATCATCAAGAAGCGGATGAACACCATCCTGTCTGAAAACACCGGCAAGCCCATCGAGGTGGTCACCGCCGACTGCGAGCGGGACAACTTTATGACCGCCCAGGAGGCCGTGGAGTACGGCCTCATTGACAAGGTGATTGACAAGCGGTGAAATATTTCCTGCCCCCGGAGGGGGCGGGAATAAAAAGGAATATTTGAGGTGTATCCATGGCAAACAATGACGAGAGAAAGGTCCGCTGCTCCTTCTGCGGCAAGCACCCCGACCAGGTGAAGCGGATGATTGCCGGCCCGGGGGTCTATATCTGCAACGAGTGCGTCAATCTGTGCGTAGAGGCCATGGGGGCGGACCCCCTGCTGCTGGACGACTTTGACCAGTTCCCCGGGGACGTCCCCGACGCCATCCCTACCCCCAGGGAGATCCACGCCGTGCTGGACCAGTATATCATCGGCCAGGAGAGGGCCAAGGTGGCCCTGTCGGTGGCGGTGTACAACCACTATAAGCGCATCTACTTCGGCGGAGCGGAGGATGTGGAGCTGCAAAAGAGCAACATCCTGCTCATGGGCCCTACCGGCTGCGGCAAGACCCTCTTTGCCCAGACTCTGGCCCGGGTGCTGAGGGTCCCCTTTGCCATCGCCGACGCCACCACCCTCACCGAGGCGGGCTATGTGGGCGACGACGTGGAGAATATCCTCCTGCGCCTGGTCCAGGCCGCCGACTATGACATTGAGCTGGCCGAGCGGGGCATCATCTATATTGACGAGATGGACAAAATCGCCCGGAAGAGCGAGAATGTCTCCATCACACGGGACGTGTCCGGCGAGGGCGTGCAGCAGGCCCTTCTGAAGATTCTGGAGGGCACCGTGGCTAACGTCCCCCCCCAGGGCGGACGGAAGCACCCCCACCAGGAGTTCATCCAGATCGACACCCACAATATTCTGTTCATCTGCGGCGGCGCCTTCGACGGCATCGACAAGATCATTGAGCACCGCCTGGACAAGCGGTCTCTGGGCTTCGGCGCAGAGATCAAGAGCCGGAAGGAACGGAATGTGGGAGAGCTGATGAATGAAATTCAGCCCCAGGATCTGCTGAAATACGGCATCATTCCCGAGCTGGTGGGCCGCATGCCGGTGCTTACCACCCTGGAGTCTCTGGACAGGGACCAGATGGTGCGTATCCTCACCGAGCCCAAAAACGCCCTGGTGAAGCAGTACCAGGTTCTGCTGAACTACGACGAGGTGGAGCTGGAGTTTACCCAGGAGGCGCTGGAGGCGGTGGCCGACCGGGCGGTGGCCCGGGAGATCGGGGCCCGGGGCCTGCGTGCCATCCTGGAGGAGGTCATGAACCAGATCATGTACGACATCCCCTCCGACCCCACCATCGTCAAGGTGACCATCAACGGCCAGTGTGTCCGGGACGGCGCCCCCCCTGAGCTCACCCGGGACCCTGGCCGCACCCAGCGGCCCAAGCTGGGCCGGGCCGCCCTCCAGGTGGAGCAGCCCGGCCGCCGGGACCACGGCCGGGCGGGCTGACAAAACAAAAAATCAGGCGCCCCGCCCCAACCGAGCGGGGCGTCTGTCCTACCCTGTGTGCGGGCCGCCGAAGGCGGCGGCCCCTACACGAATAAACCCGTAGGGGCCGGCCCCCTGGCCGGCCCGCAGGCAAAAGGAAGTGAGACCATGAGCAAAGAATTTGATATTCTGAATACCTCTACCATGCCCGTCATCGCCCTGCGGGGGCTGACGGTGTTCCCCAATGTGCTCATCCACTTCGAGGTGGCCCGGCCCGCCTCCGTGCGGGCCCTGGAGGCGGCCATGACCGCCGGCAGCCCGGTCTTCCTGGTGGGTCAGAAGGACATCAACCTGGAGGAGCCCGGGCTGGACGACCTGTATCAGGTGGGCACTGTCTCCACCATCCGACAGATTCTCCGGATGCCCGGGGACAACGTGCGTGTGATGGTGGAGGGTGTGTCCCGGGGTAGGCTGCTCCAGCTGCTGCGCACCGAGCCCCATCTGGAGGCGGAGGTGCAGGAGATCAGCGCCCCTGAGTCCCCCGCCCGGGGCAGCGCCAAAACCGAGGCCCTGATGCGCTCCACCTACGACCTGTTCCAGGACTACGCCGAGCTGGCACCCAAGCTGTCCCCTGATCTGATTGTCCACGTGCTGGCCAGCCAGGACCCGGGGCACATCGCCGACTATATCGCCCAGAACATCCCCATGCGCAACGGCGACAAGCAGATGATTCTGGAGGAGCTGCGCCCCGTCAAACGGCTGGAGAAGCTCCGCCGCCTGCTGGAGCGGGAGGTGGAGATTCTCACCCTGGACCAGGAGATTCAGGAGCGGGCCCGGGAACGGGTGAACGACCACCAACGGGACTACTACCTCCGGGAGCAGATGAAGGCTATCCAGACCGAGTTGGGGGAGGAGGCCGACGAGATTGAGGAGTACCGGGAGAAGATCGCCCAGGCTGTCCTGCCCGACGAGGTGCGGGAGAAGCTGAACAAGGAGCTGAGCCGTCTGGCGAAGCAGTCCTACAGCTCCTCGGAGAGCACCGTCCTGCGCAGCTATCTGGACATCTGCCTGGAGCTGCCCTGGGGAAAGACCACCAGGGAGAAGGTGAATGTCTCCGCTGTCCGGAAGGTGCTGGACCAGGACCACTTCGGCCTGGACAAGGTAAAGAAACGGGTGCTGGAGTTTGTGGCCGTCCGCCAGCTGGCCCCGGAGCTGAAGGGGCAGATCATCTGCCTGGTGGGCCCGCCGGGGGTGGGCAAGACCTCCATCGCCATGTCCATGGCCAAGGCCATGAACCGGAAGCTGGCCCGCATCTCCCTGGGCGGGGTCAGCGATGAGGCCGAGATCCGGGGCCACCGGAAGACCTACGTGGGGGCCATGCCCGGCCGGATTATCACTGCCATCAACCAGGCCCAGAGCTGCAACCCCCTGATCCTGCTGGACGAGATCGACAAGCTGGGCCATGACCACCGGGGGGACCCCTCCTCCGCCCTGCTGGAGGTGCTGGACGGGGAGCAGAATTCCACCTTCCGGGACAATTTCCTGGAGGTGCCCTTCGACCTGTCACAGGTGATGTTCATCACCACCGCCAACACCACCGACACCATCCCCCGGCCCCTGCTGGACCGGATGGAGGTCATTGAGCTGTCCAGCTACACCGACGAGGAGAAGGTGCAGATCGCCAAAAAGCACCTGCTGCCCAAGGAAATCAAGCGCCACGGCCTGACGAAGGGGCAGCTGAAGGTGTCCGACGGGGCCCTGCGGGAGGTTATCGCCGCCTACACCCGGGAGTCGGGGGTCCGGGTGCTGGAGCGCCGGCTGGCCGCCGTCTGCCGCAAGGCCGCCATGAAGGTGGTGTCCGACGGGGAAAAGGCCATCCGGGTCACCGACAAGGACCTGGAGGAGTACCTGGGCGTGCCCCGCTACCACCCGGAGCGCCAGGCCCTGGAGGAGCGGGTCGGCGTGGTCAACGGCCTGGCCTGGACCTCCGTGGGGGGCGAGCTGCTGGAGGTGGAGGTCAACGTGGTCCCCGGCTCCGGCAAGGTGGAGCTCACCGGCAATCTGGGCGACGTGATGAAGGAGTCGGCCCACGCCGCCCTCAGCTTCATCCGCAGCCAGGCCGGCCGCATGAACCTCCCCGCCGACTTCTACAAGGAGAAGGACATTCACGTCCACTTCCCCGAGGGGGCGGTGCCCAAGGACGGCCCCTCCGCCGGTATCGCCATCACCACCGCCATGGTATCCGCCCTCACCGGCGTTTCCGTGCGCCGGGGAATCGCCATGACCGGCGAGGTCACCCTCCGGGGGCGGGTGCTGCCCATCGGCGGCCTGAAGGAAAAGACCATGGCCGCCTTCCGCAACGGGATTAAAACAGTGATTATCCCCGCCGACAACGCCAAGGACCTGGAGGAGATCGACCAAAATGTGCGCAAGGCCCTCCAGTTTATCTTGGTGGAGCGGGCGGACCAGGTGCTGGCCCAGGCCCTGAACCGCCCGGTGGAGGTCCCCGCACCCCGCCGCCGGGGCCGCCCCAGGAAGGACGAGGCCCTGCCTGAGCTGCCGCCCACGTCCCAGGGGGAGGACAGCTCCCGGCTGAGCCAGTAGGGGCGGCTATTAGCCGCCCGTATCCAAATAGACCTGTGAACTGCGGGCGGATGATATCCGCCCCTACAGAGCGGCCGCATATAAAGGAGGCCCATTATGTCTGTCAACCTGCAAAAGGCGGAGTTTGTGCTGTCCGCCGTCTCCCCGAAAAACTTCATTCAGGACGGCCGGCCCCAGGTGGCCTTCGCCGGCCGGTCCAACGTGGGCAAGTCGTCGGTCATCAACCGGCTGCTCAACCGGAAGAACTTCGCCCGGGTGGGGGCCGCGCCGGGGAAGACCGTCCATGTGAACTACTTCAATATCGACGGAGCCTTCTACCTGGTGGACCTGCCGGGCTACGGCTACGCCAAGGTGTCCAAGGCGGAGCGGGACCGTTGGGGCAGGCTGATGGAGGACTACTTCGCCCGGCCCGACCTGCTCACCCTGGGGGTGATGATTGTGGACGCCCGCCACAGGCCCACCGCCGACGACTGCACCATGTTCCAGTGGTTCCGGGACACGGGCTGTCCCCTGATTATCGTGGCCAACAAGCTGGATAAGCTGAAAAAGAGCGAGGTCGAGCCCAATCTCCAGCGCATCCGGGACACCCTGGAGCTGGGGGAGGAGGATATTGTGATTCCCTTCTCCGCAGAGAAGGGGACCGGCCGGGAGGAGCTGCTGTCGGCCATCCTGACGGGAATAGAGTAGAGGAAAGGCGGCGGTCCCGAGGCGGGGGCCGCCGTTCTCTGTGACTTCTTCGGAATTGCCCTTGTCTTTTCCCGGACAAACTGGTATAATAACAGGAAAGATAAACCTAAAATGGGGAGGTGGGCCTTTGGAGGCTCCCATTTACCACCTGGAAGGGGTGGTGAAGGCAAAAGAGGAGAATATGGAGGACTTTGTGGGCCCTCTGGACCTGATTCTCCACCTGCTGAGCAAGAACAAGCTGGAAATCAAGGACATTCAGATTTCCCTCATCCTGGACCAGTACATGGAGTGGATGAACCAGCGGAAGGAGCTGGACCTGGAGATTGCCAGCGACTTTGTGACCATGGCCTCCCACCTGGTATACATCAAGACCCGGATGCTGCTGTCCATCAACGACGAGGAGGCTATGAGCGAGATGGAACAGCTCATCGCCACCCTGGAGGCCCACCAGCGCAACGAGAACTACCTGAAAATCAAAGCGGTGGTCCCCGCCCTGGACAGCCGCTACCAGATCGGCCGGGACTACCTGACCAAGGTGCCAGAGGCGGTCCAGCCCGATAAGGTATACCGCTATGTCCACGACAGGACCGACCTGCTCAAGGCCATGACCGCCGTCCTGGGCCGGCTGGACAACAAGCTGCCCCCGCCGGTGTCCGCCTTCCAGGGCATCGTGGGCCGGGAGCCCTACCCCGTGGCCGATAAGGCGGGGGAGATCATCAGGCGGCTGATTACCTTCGGCGTCACCCGGTTCCGGGCCCTGTTCAAGGGCAGCCGCAGCCGGTCGGAGGTGGTGGCCACTTTCCTGGCGGTGCTGGAGCTGTGCAAGGCCCGCCGCCTGCTGCTGGCGGGCACCGAGTCGGACTGCACCGTCACCTGCACCCGGGAAGAGGGCGCGGTGGAGTTTACGTCGGAGAATTATTGAATGACCTCATCAGTCAGCCTTCGGCTGACAGCTTCCCCTAAAGGGGAAGCCAAGGGATACGCACCCCAAAAGCCTTCCCCTTTAGGGGAAGGTGCCCCGCAGGGGGCGGATGAGGCGGGCGGCCACAGGCCGCCCCTGCGAAAGAAAGGAGGCGCCCCCAATGGAGATAAAGGAACTGGAATCCGCCCTGGAGGGGGTGCTGTTTGCCGCCGGGGAGCCGGTGGCGGTGGAACGGCTGTGTCTGGGCCTGGAGGTGGACCGGCCCACCCTGGACGCCGTGGCCCAGCGGCTGATGGATAAATACAGCTACGACCGCCGGGGCATCCGGCTGGTGAAGCTGGACACCAGCTATCAGCTGTGCTCCGCCCCGGAGTTTGCCGGCTACGTCCGCAAGACCCTGGAGAGCCGCAAACCGGCCAGGCTGTCCCAGCCGGCGCTGGAGGTGCTGGCCATCATCGCCTACTACCAGCCCGTCACCCGGGCCTATGTGGACCAGGTGCGGGGGGTGGACAGCTCCTACACCATGGGCCTGCTGCTGGAGCGGGAGCTCATTGAGGAGGCGGGCCGTCTGGCCGTCCCCGGCCGGCCGGTGCAGTTTAAAACTACCAAAAACTTCCTGCGATCCTTCGGCCTGTCCAGCCTGGACGAGCTGCCCGAGCTGCCCAACCAGTCCCAGGAGGGCAGCCAGATGACCCTGGAGCTGGAGGCCAGCCTGGCCCGGCTCCGGGAGGCGGAGGTGCTGGAGGAGTCGGAAACGCCGCCGGAGCCCCCGGCGGAGGAACCGTGAGGGCCCTGCATATCCTGGCCGTGGTGATTCTGGTCCTGCTCCTCATCGGACAGGTCCGGGTGGGCGGCCGGGCGGAGTTTAACGCGGACGGCTTTTTCCTGTGGATTCGGCTGGGGAAGTTCAACATCAAAATTCTTCCCGTGAAGCCCAGAGAGGAGAAGGAACCCCAAAAGCCGAAAAAACCCAAGGAGAAAAAAGAGCCGAAAAAGTCCGGGAAGGAGAAGCCCCCCACCCCCCTTTCGGAGAAAATCGGCGGGGCGATGGAGTACGCTCAGGCCCTGCTCCTCGTGGGGCTGGAGGCGGCCAAGGGCATGTGGCGGGGCCTGCGGGTGGACGTGCTGGAGCTGGAGCTTACCGCCGGCGGGAGCGACCCGGCGGACGCGGCCATGCTCTACGGCCAGGCCAACGCCGCCCTGGGGGCGCTGTGGTTCCCTCTGACAAAGGCCTTCCACGTGAAGGACGGCACAGCCCGGGTGAAGCTGGACTTCGACGCCCCGGGGACGACGGTGTACGGCACGGCGGCCCTGTCCATCAAAATCGGGACGGCGGTGTGGGTCGGCCTGCGGGCGGGTGTGAAGGCCCTGTTTGGAGCGCTTGCCGCAAAAAAGCGGCTGAAACTAAAACGGAGAAAGGCGGCATAACTGATGGAGCAGGAGAAGAAGAACTCCCTGGGCGAGCTGATGAAGATCACCATGGAGCATATCAAGACGATGGCGGACGCCAACACCATTATCGGCACACCCATTCACGCGGAGGGGGTCACCCTCATTCCCGTGTCCCGCATGTCCTTCGGCATGGGGGGCGGCGGCACAGAGTTTTCAACGAAGGACAGGTCCGGTAAGGACACGTCCGGCCGGGACAACTTCGGCGGCGGCTCCGCCGCCAGTGCCAAGCTGGAGCCGGTGGCCTTCCTGGTGGTCCGGGAGGACGGCAGCGTGAAGCTGCTCCCCGTGGCCCCGCCCCCCGCCACCACCGTGGACCGGGTCATCGAGACGGTGCCCGAGGTGGTGGACAAGGTGACCGACTTCATCGAGAAGCAGCAGGAGAAGAAGGCCCGGAAGGAAGCCGAAGGGGATTTCGCGGAATAATGGCTTTTGATTGACCTGAAAGAAGGATGGCAGGGGCGGATATCATCCGCCCGTGACTCCCGGGGTCCTCTTGGCTGCGGGCGGCTGATAGCCGCCCCTACAGGCGTAAAAACATAAAATTTCCTGGAAAGAAAGGTAAAAAGCCGCTCCATACTAACGCTATCGACTGAAAAGAAGGTGGCAACATGAAGCGGCTTTTTTCCGTTGCGCTGGCCGGGGCGCTGCTGCTGTTCGCCCTGCCCGCAGTCCGGGCGGAGGGCGCGGCGCCGCCCCAGATTTCCGCCGCCGGCGCGGTGCTGATGGACGGGGGCACCGGCCGGGTGCTCTATGAAAAGGACAGCCACACCCCCCGGCTCATCGCCAGCACCACCAAGCTGATGACCGCCCTGGTGGCCCTGGAGTCGGGGCACCGCCTGGAGGAGATGGTCACCGTGGCCCCTGAGTGGGCGGGAGTGGAGGGCTCCTCCATCTACCTGCGCCCGGGGGAGGAGATCACCCTGGAGGCCCTGCTCTACGGACTGCTGCTCCGGTCGGGCAACGACGCAGCCCTGGCCATCGCCGGCCACTGCGGGGGGACGGTGGAGCGGTTTGTCGCGCAGATGAATGCCAAAGCCAGGGAGCTGGGCATGGCGGACACCCACTTCGCCAACCCCAACGGCCTGGACGCCGAGGGACACCATTCCACCGCCTACGACATGGCCCTCCTGGCCCGGGTCTGCCTGGAAAATGAGGCGCTGGCCAAAATCGCCGCTACCAGGTCCATCACCCTGGGCACCCGCACCTTCACCAATCACAACAAGCTGCTGTGGCGGTATGAGGGCTGTGTGGGTCTGAAGACGGGCTACACCGAGCACGCGGGGCGCACCCTGGTATCCGCCGCCCGGCGGAAGGGACTCACCCTGATCTGCGTCACCCTCAACGCCCCTAGCGACTGGGCGGACCACGCCGCCCTCTTCGACTGGGGCTTTGCCAATTATGAGGCATACTCGCTGTCTCAGGCGGGGGAGCGGGTGGGGCAGCTGCCCGTGTCCGGGGGGCTGACCCCCGTCTGCCCTGTGGAGACAGGGGCGGACCTGGCCGCCGCCCTGTCCCCCGATGAGCGGGTGGAGGCGGCCTGGGAGCTGTCCGAGGTCTGCCTCACCGCCCCGGTGCCTGCCGGGACTCAAGTGGGCGAGATGATATATTATGTTAACTCAAAGGAGCTGGCCAGAGTGCCGCTGGTAGCCGGGCGGGATATCTCCGATATTTCAGCGCCGAAGAGAGGAGGCTGGCTGTGGAGGAACGTCTTCAAAAATTGATCTCCGCCTGCGGGCTGGCCTCCCGGCGGGCGGCGGAGGAGTGGATTATCGCCGGGCGGGTGACGGTAAACGGGGAGAAGGCCCACCTGGGGGACAAGGCGGACCTGGACCGGGACATCGTTCTGGTGGACGGAACCCCCCTCGCCCCCGGTGGCGGGCGGACCTATCTCATGCTGAACAAGCCCCGTGGGTATGTGACCACCCTGTCCGACGAGAAGGGACGGAAAACCGTCAGCGACCTGGTGGCCGGCTGCGGGGCCCGGGTGTGGCCGGTGGGACGGCTGGACATGGACTCAGAGGGGCTGCTTATCCTCACCGACGACGGCGCCCTCACCCACCAGCTCCTCCACCCCAGCCACCAGGTGGACAAGGAGTATCTGGTGTGGGTGACAGGGAACGTGAACAAGGCCCTGCCCATCCTGTCCGCCCCCATGGAGCTGGACGGGGAGACGCTTTCCCCCGCCCGGGTGCGCCGGGGGCGGGACAGCGGCGGAGTCCATCAGCTGTCCATCACCATCCACCAGGGGAAAAACCGGCAGGTGCGGCGGATGTGCGCCCAGGCCGGGCTGGAGGTTCTGCGGCTGAAACGGGTCCGGGAGGGCCCGCTGCTTCTGGACCGGAGACTGAAGGCGGGGCAGTGGCGGCCTCTCACCGGCCAGGAGCTGTTGGGGCTTACCGGGCCACTAAGTGATACTTGAGAGATTTTTGCGGGAGAAGGACGAAGCTCCCGCAAAAATCTATTGCGTTTTGATGGGAAATCGGGTATGATGGGAGGTGCTGAATTGACCGGGAGGATGGAAGGTATGAATCGAGATATTTTGGCCGCGATACAGGAGAATGTCCACACCTTTTCCAAGGGGCAGCGGAAGATCGCCAGCTTCATTTTGGAGTCCTACGACAAGGCCGCCTTCATGACGGCCAGCCGCCTGGGCAAGAAGGTGGGGGTGAGCGAGTCCACCGTGGTCCGCTTCGCCTTTGAGCTGGGCTACGACGGCTATCCGGATATGCAGCGGTCCCTCCAGAAGATGATCCGCAACCGGCTGACCACCGTACAGCGCATCGAGGTGACCAACGACCGCCTGGGGGATCAGGACCTGCTGTCCATGGTGCTCCAGTCGGACATTGAGAAGATCCGCCAGACCCTGGAGGAGCTGGACCGGGACAGCTTTTACAGCGCGGTGGACGCCATTGTGGCGGCCCGGAAAATTTACATTATCGGCGTGCGGTCCTCCGCCTCTATCGCCTCCTTCCTCCACTTCTATTTCAACCTGATTTTTGACAATGTGGTACAGGTGTCGGCCAACACCGCCAGTGAGATATTCGAGA
Organism: uncultured Oscillospiraceae bacterium; assembly: GCA_950097245.1. Classification (GTDB taxonomy): domain Bacteria; phylum Bacillota; class Clostridia; order Oscillospirales; family Oscillospiraceae; genus Lawsonibacter. The sequence continues at coordinate 17,714 of CATNCS010000007.1, forward strand.
GCCTGCTCCGGGTGGGGGAGGGGGATGTGGTCATCGGCGTCAGCTTCCCCCGGTACTCCAGCCGCACCGTCCAGGCCATGAGCTTTGCCCGGGACCGGGGAGCCACCACCGTGGCCATCACCGACGGAGAGGCCTCCCCCCTGGCCCCCATCTCCCGCTACAGCCTGATGGCCCGCAGCGACATGGCCTCCTTTGTAGACTCCCTGGTGGCCCCCCTGTCCCTGGTGAACGCCCTGCTGGTGGCGGTGAGCCAGCGGAAGAACGACGACCTGTCCCGCACCTTTCAGACCCTGGAGGACATCTGGGACGAGTACGGGGTCTATGAGAAGGTGCAGGAATGAGCCGGCCGGATGTAATTGTGGTGGGCGGCGGGGCCGCCGGCATGATGGCGGCTGTCTGCGCCGCCCGGCAGGGGGCGTCCGTCACCCTGATCGAGCGCAACCCGAAGGTGGGCCGGAAGCTGTACATCACCGGCAAGGGCCGGTGCAACGTGACCAACCACTGCTCCCCCGAGGAGGTCCGGGCCAATATCCCCCGGAACGCCAGGTTCCTCTACAGCGCCCTGGAGCACACGCCCCCCGCCTGGGTGGAGGAATTTTTTGAGTCCCTGGGCGTACCCTTAAAGGTGGAGCGGGGGAACCGGGTGTTTCCCGCCTCCGACAAGTCCGCCGACATCATAGACGCCCTGTTTTTTGAGCTGAAGCGGCTGCATGTCACCGCCGTGAACGACCGGGTATCACAAATCTGCCTCCGGGACGGCGCGGTGTGCGCTGTGGAGATGGGGAATAACGCCAAAACTCTCACCGGATTTCCCTGCAGGGCGGCCGTCCTGGCCACCGGGGGGCTGTCCTACCCCGCCACCGGCTCCACCGGCGACGGACACCGGCTGGCAGCGGAGCTGGGTCACACCGTGGTGGACTCCAGGCCATCCCTGGTGCCCCTGGAGTCCCCGGACCCCTTCTGCGCCCGGATGCAGGGTCTGGCCCTGAAAAACGTGGTGCTGACGGTAAAAAACGGCAAAAAAAAGACGGTCTTTCGGGAGCAGGGGGAGCTGCTGTTCACCCACTTCGGCCTGTCCGGGCCGCTGGTGCTGAGTGCCAGCGCCCACATGGGGGACTTTGAAAAGGACCGGTACACCTGCGCCATCGACCTGAAGCCCGCCCTGGACGAGGCCACCCTGGACGCCCGCCTGGTGCGGGAGCTGTCCGCCGGGGCCAACCGGGATATGGATAACCTGATGGGGGCCCTGGCCCCCCGGCTGCTGGTGCCCGTCCTGCTGGAGCGGGCGGATATTCCGGGAAATAAAAAGGCCCACGACCTGACAAAGCAGGAGCGCCGGCGGCTGCTGGAGCTGTTCAAGTGCTTCCCTGTGGCGGTGTCCGGCCCCCGGCCTATCGACGAGGCCATCATCACCTCCGGGGGCGTGAAGGTCTCCGAGGTGGACCCGAAAACTATGCAGTCCAAGAAGGTGCCCGGCCTGTTTTTCGCCGGGGAGCTGCTGGACGTGGACGCCTATACCGGCGGCTTTAACCTCCAGATCGCCTGGGCCACCGGCCGGGCCGCCGGGGAGGGCGCGGCGGAATATTTACAGCTCCAGTAGGGGCGGATACTATCCGCCAGTAGGGGCGGATACCATCCGCCCGCATAATCGAGGCAAAACGGGCGGGTAATACCCGCCCCTACAGAGGCAGTGCTGGCAGATAATGCTGAAATGTCAGGAGAAGGAAATGGAGCAGAGCAATTCTGATGTAAAGCTGGGCCGATTTTTGAGTCTGGTCCTGCGCCACGACCCCAGCGCGGCGGGAATTACGCTGGACGAACACGGCTGGGCGGATGTGAAAGCCCTGCTGGCCGGGGTAAGCCGCACAGGGCGGAACATCAATATGGACACCCTGGAGCGCATTGTCCGGGAGAACAACAAGCAGCGGTACTCCTTCAACGGGGACCACACCAAAATCCGGGCCAACCAGGGCCACTCCGTTCAGGTGGATGTGGAGCTGAAGGAGACCCGGCCGCCTAAATACCTCTACCATGGAACGGCCACCCGGTTTTACCCCGCCATTCAGGGGGAGGGCATTCGAAAAATGAGCCGGCAGTTTGTCCACCTCTCCGGCGATTTTGAGACGGCAATGGCGGTGGGCAGACGCCACGGAAGCCCTATGGTCATTACCATCGACGCAGCGGCAATGGCCCGGGACGGGGTGACCTTTTACCGCTCGGAAAACGGCGTTTGGCTGTGTGAGCATGTGGAGCCGAAATATTTTGTTAGCTGAGGTCCTCCCTCAGGCTCACCCCCGTGCGCACCCCCAGCCGGAAGCTCCGGGTGGCGTAGATCGCCAGCACCTCCTGGAGGGTCCGTTGCAGATGAGGATCAAGTACGTTGTTCAGCAGGTCAATCTGCATGGCTTCTGCATCATTTTTCGGTTGGCTTTCGATTTGAGGTCTGATATAATTCTCGTACATGCAGCGCATCAGATCGGTCATGGTAAACACCTTCTTATGATTGATTCTGTCATAATTATATACGTCTGAATCTAACATGTCAAGAGCTAAGAGGAATTTTTATGGATAAAAATTTACTGGTTGATTTTGGAAAGCGGATAAAAGCTTTGAGGGAAGCCAAAGGGCTGAAGCAACGTGAAATGGCTGACATTATGGGACTCCAGCTTCGTCAATATCAGAGATACGAATATGGAGAGATCGGTGTGCCTTTTGAGGTATTGAACTTCTTCGCCGATTTCTTCGGCGTGACGGCGGATTATTTGCTGGGAAGAGAAGAGTAAAGTAAAGCCCTTGTCCCCCGCAGGGAAAAGCCTCCCTTCGCAAAGGGAGGTGGCATCCGCGAAGCGGATGACGGAGGGTTTCCTAAAAGAAAACCCCCAGTCAGCCTTCGGCTGACAGCCCCCTTTGCGAAGGGGGCCTTTGCCGCCTGCGGGCGGGACGAGAAAAGGAAGCGATCAGCATGAGTTTTAAAAGCATTGCCATCGACGGTCCTGCCGGGGCGGGGAAGAGCACCCTGGCCAAAAAGCTGGCGGAGCAGCTGGGCTTTCTCTATGTGGACACCGGGGCGATTTACCGCACGGTGGCCCTGAAGGTGCTGTGGGAGAAGGCGGACCCGTCTGACCCGGCCCAGGTGGTCCCCCTGCTGGAGGGCCTGGAGCTCCACATGGGCTACGACTCCGACGGGGTACAGAGGATGTACCTGGAGGGGGAGGACGTGTCGGCGGCTATCCGGCGGCACAAGGTGTCCGGCGCGGCCTCCCAGGTCTCCGCCATCCCGGAGGTGCGGGCCTTCCTGCTGGACCTCCAGCGGAAGCTGGCCCGGGAGAACGACGTGGTCATGGACGGCCGGGACATCGGCACGGTGGTGCTGCCGGACGCGGACGTGAAGATATTCCTCACCGCCGCCCCGGAGGCCCGGGCCCGCCGCCGGCTGCTGGAGCTGGAGCAGCGGGGGGAGGCGGCAAATTATGACGCCATCCTCCACGACATCAGGGAGCGGGACCGGCAGGACGAGACCCGGCCCATCGCCCCCCTGAGACGGGCGGACGGCGCCGCCCTGCTGGACACCACCCAGCTGAATCTGGAGCAGAGCTGTGACCGGCTGCTGTCCCTGGTAAAGGAGAAGATAGCCCTGTGAGTGAAGAAATTGCCGTCAAAGCGGAAAAAAAAGCAAAAGAGACGCCGGAGCGGCGGAGGAGGCGGATGGACTGGTTCTTTCACCTGCTGTACCTTGTGGTCTGGCCCTACTTCCGGCTGATCCATCCGGTTTACGCGGTGGGCCGGGAGAATATCCCCCAGGGTCCGGCGGTCATCTGCCCCAACCACACCACCGCCGGCGACCCCTTCTACGTGGTCTTCGCCTTCGGCTACCAGTGGCCCATGCGGGCCATGGCCAAGGTGCAGATTATGCGCGTCCCCTTCATCGGCTGGATTCTGGGGAAGGCGGGGGTATTCGGCGTGGACCGGGACACCACCGACGTGCGGGCGGTGCGCACCGCCATGAAGTTCCTCAAGGAGGGCGATAAGCTGCTCATGTTCCCCGAGGGCACCCGGGTCCACGAGGGGGAGGACGTCCAGGCCAAGGTGGGTGCGGCCCTGTTCGCCACCCGGACGGGTGTGCCCCTGCTGCCGGTGTACATACAGCGGAAAAAGAAGCGATTCCGGCGTAATACCGTGGTAATCGGGGAACCCTATTATCCGGAGTACGAGGGCCGCAAGCCCACCGGTGAGGAGCTCCAGGTCATGGCCCAGGACCTGATGGACCGGGTGCAGGCTCTGGGGGAGGGCGTGGGATGAGGCAGATCGTGCTGGCAGAGTCCGCCGGCTTCTGCTACGGCGTCCGCCGGGCGGTGGAGCTGGCCGAGGAGAAGGCCGGCCGGGGCGTGCCCTGCGTCATGCTGGGCCCCATTATCCACAACCGGGACGTGACCGGCCGGCTGGCCGCTCAGGGCCTGCGGGCGGTGGACCGTCCGGAGGAGGTCCCCGAGGGCTGCGGGGTGATTATCCGCTCCCACGGGGAGAGCCGGGCTGTCCACGAGTATTTCGCCCGGCGGGGGGTGGAGGTCTTCGACGCCACCTGTCCCAACGTCACCCACATTCATAAGATTGTGGTCCAGGCGGAAAACCGGGGCCGCCAGCCTGTGATTGTGGGTGCGCCGGACCATCCGGAAGTACTTGCCATCGCCGGATGGTGTAAGGCTCCAGTGGTTGTTTCCGGGGAAAAAGATTTGGAAAAATGGCTGGGAGCTGGGGAAAACCGCAACAATTTGCCCCTCACGTTTGTTTCTCAAACTACCTCCACTCAGAAAATTTGGGAAAATTGCGTGAAAAAAGCAAAAAAACTATGTACAAACGCGGAATTTTTTGATACAATATGCGGAGCGACGTCCAAACGCCAGGAGGAGGCCCGCCAGCTGGCCGCGCAATGCGGCCTGATGGTGGTGGTGGGCGACAGGCAGAGCTCCAACACCAAACGGCTCGGGGAGATCTGCCGGGAGTCCTGTCCCGAAGTCCTGCTCGTTGAGCGGGCGGAGGACATCGATCTCAACCGGCTGCCTCAAGCGGATATGGTCGGCATCACGGCGGGCGCATCGACGCCCGCGTGGATAATAAAGGAGGTCATTGACAAAATGAGCGAAGAAATTTTAGAGATGGACAAATCTTTCCAGGAGATGCTGGAGGAGTCGTTCAAAACTTTGAATAATGGAGATAAGGTTACCGGTACCGTTGTGGCCATCACGCCCACCGAAGTCCAGGTTGAGCTGGGCATCAAGTACCCCGGCTACATCGCCCTGACCGAGTTGAGCGACGATCCCACCGTAAAGGTGGAGGACCTTGTGAAGGTGGGCGATGAGATCGAGTCCATCGTCATGCAGGTCAGCGACCGGGACTGCATGGTCAAGCTGTCCAAGCGCCGCCTGGACATCAATAAGGGCTGGGAGGAGATCGAGGCCGCCCGGGAGAACGAGACCGTGGTCGAGGGCTTTGTCACCGAGGACAACAAGGGCGGCGTGGTGGTTTCCGTCAAGGGCGTTCGGGTGTTCGTCCCCGCCTCCCAGACCGGCCTGCCCCGGGAGACTCCCATGAGCGAGCTGCTCAAGCAGAAGGTCCGCCTGGTCATCACCGAGGTCAACCGGGCCCGCCGCCGTGTGGTGGGCTCCATCAGCAAGGTCACCCGCGCCGAGCGGGCCGCCGCCGCCGAGAAGGTCTGGGCCGAGATTGAGGACGGCAAGCGCTACACCGGCACCGTCAAGTCCCTCACCTCCTACGGCGCCTTCGTGGACATCGGCGGCGTGGACGGCATGGTCCATATCTCCGAGCTGTCCTGGAGCCGCATCAAGCACCCCTCCGAGGTGGTGAAGGTGGGCGACACCGTGGATGTGTACGTCATCTCCGCCGACAAGGAGAAGAAGAAGATCTCCCTGGGCATGAAGGACCACAGCCAGGACCCCTGGACCGTGTTCACCAGCACCTACCAGGTGGGCGACACCGCCAACGTGCGCATCGTCAAGCTGATGACCTTCGGCGCCTTCGCCGAGGTGGTCCCCGGCGTGGACGGTCTGATTCACATCTCCCAGCTGGCCGATCACCGGGTGGAGAAGCCCGGCGACGTGGTGGCCGAGGGCGACAAGGTGGACGTGAAGATCACCGACGTGGACATGGAGAACAAGAAGATTTCCCTGTCCATCCGCGCCCTGCTGGAGCCCTCCTACGAGGAGGAACCTGCGGAGGACGAGGCCCCTGTAGAGGACTGATTCAAAATAAGTGGAGCGGCCGCCCAGCCGGGCGGCCGCTTTTTTCAGCTCTTGCTGTAACTTTTAGTTGCGATCCCTGGAGGGCTGTTGTATAATACTACAGAAGAGCGCTCTTCTCATCTTTTGCAATGCAAAAGATGAGAAGAGCGCTCTTCTCATCTTTTGCAATGCAAAAGATGAGGGCGTTCAAGACGTAAAAACAGGAGGAATCACCATGAAAAAGAAAACCTTCGCGCTGATCCTGACCCTGTGCATGACCTTGACCGCCCTGGTCAGCTTTACCGCCGGAGCGGCGGCGGCCGGCGGCTTGCAGGAGATCAAGGCCTACCCCATCACCTACAACGGCACCACCTACCTCCCCGTCCGTTCCATCGGTAATCTGCTGGGCGTGGACGTGGGCTGGGACCAGGCCACCCAGTCCGTCCTGCTGGGCAAGCAAGGTGAGACCGATCTGATCGATACCTTCAAGCCCTTTGACTCGACCAAGGAATCTGGTAAGGGAGTTAACTATATTCAGACAGCGGACAAACAGACCAAAGATATCTCTGGCGTCTCCTGTTCTCACTGGATCGAGCTCTGGACATGGCTTTATTATGTTCCGGGTGAAACCGTCAGCACTTCCATCAACGTCCTCGGAAAATATGACACCTTGACCTTCCAGTACTACGCCAGTTCGGACACTATTCTGCGGGTGCTGGGCGACAACGGTTCTGTTTTGGCTGAGATCTCCGTAACAGGTGGCCAGGTAGCCAAAACAGTCTCAGTTCCCCTGATCAAAACCAGTCAGCTTACGTTTGAACTGGAGATGACAGGAAATACGCAAACCAGCATCTATATCTTCGACGCGAAGCTCTCCTGAGACCAAAGGCCGCGCGGGTGTGGAGCCTGCGCTGAGGAGCAAATGTGACAAAATGAGCCCGGCCAGCCGTTGGCCGGGCCATTTTTTCTGCCCGGAGGCCGAATTATTTGGAAATTCCCGAAGAAAATTTTCGATTTGTACGGTTTTTCCCTTGCAAAAATAGGATAAAATTGCTATAATACAAATAGTTTAAATCGGATCGAAATGGAAAAGGCCGAAAGTCGGATGAGAGAAAGTGAGGTAACAGGTGTACCAGATTGGGGATAAGGTGTTCCACCCCATGTACTGGGTAGGCGTGGTGGATAGCATCGTCCAGAAGACGGTGGACGGGGTTGTGCGGGATTATTACATCCTTCAGCTGCCCAACCGTTCCATGGTGGTGATGGTCCCCACGGAGAACTGTGAGGAGATCGGCGTGCGCCCGGTGGTGAATGAGGAGCAGGCCGACAGGGTTCTGGCTGCCATCCCGGATATCCAGGTGGAGATGACTGCCAACTGGAACCACCGTTACCGGGAGAACATGGAGCGGATGAAGAGCGGCGACCTGTTTGAGGTGGCCCGGGTCATCAAGGGCCTGACCATCCGGGACCAGAAGCGGGGCCTGTCCACCGGGGAGCGGAAGATGCTCCACTCCGCCAAGCAGATTCTTATCTCTGAGATCGTGCTGTCCAAGAGCGTCAGCTACGAGTCGGTGGAGGAGGAGCTGAACACCGCGCTGGCATGATATGGAAAACTGAGGACGGCCTTTTTGTGGAGGGCCGTCCTGTTTTTGTGCTTTCCTCCGCCGGAAAGCTGTGCTATAATAGAGACAGTGTGTGAGACAACCTGACAAGTAAGGAGCGAGGATAATGGGCCTGTTTTCTCTGTTCAAAAAGAAAAAGCCCGAGGAGCCCAAGTGCTCGGCGGTGATTGTGTCGGCGGGGCTGGCCCGGCGGATGGGGGGCATCGACAAGGTGCTGGCCCCTCTGGGGGAGCTGCCTGTGCTGGTCCACACCCTCTACGCCTTTCAGGACTGCCCGGTCATTGACGAGATTATCGTGGTGGCCCGGGAGGACCTGGTGGTGGAGGTGGGCCGGCTGTGCCGGGAGTTCAACCTGAACAAGGTGCGCAAGGTGATTGTGGGTGGACAGGAGCGTATCCACTCTGTCCAGGCCGGCCTGGGGGAGGTGGACCCCGAGGCCGACCTGATCGCCATCCACGACGGGGCCCGGCCCCTGGTGCCCCAGGAGGTCATCCGGGATACGGTGACCCGGGCCGCCCTCACCGGGGCCGCCGCCCCGGCCATCCCGCTCACCGATACCATCAAGCGCACCGAGGACGGCCTGGTGGTGGAGACGGTGGACCGTTCCCAGCTGTGGGCGGTGCAGACCCCCCAGGTCTTCGAGGCCGGCCTCATTAAAACGGCCACCCGGAAGGCCATCGACGACGGCGAGCTGCTCACCGACGACTGCGGCGCGGTGGAGCGGCTGGGGATGAAGGTCACCCTCACCAGCGGCAGCCGGGAGAACATCAAGATCACCACCCCCCTGGACCTGATTCTGGGGGAGGCCATCCTCCAGGCCAGGGCGGAGGAGAGCGAGTGGAGGTGCAGGGAATGAGGGTTGGCCACGGCTACGACGTCCACCGGCTGGCGGAGGGGCGGAAGCTGATTCTGGGGGGCGTGGATATTCCCTGGGAGCGGGGCCTGCTGGGCCACTCCGACGCCGACGTCCTCACCCACGCCGTGATGGACGCCCTGCTGGGGGCGGCGGGCCTGGGGGACATCGGAACGCACTTCCCGGACACCAACCCCGCCTACGCCGGGGCGGACAGCATGAAGCTGCTGGCCCATGTGGTGGAGCTGCTGAGGGAACAGGGGTTCTCTGTGGGCAATGTGGACGCCACCGTCCTGGCCCAGCGGCCCAAGCTGGCCCCCCATATCCCCGCTATGCGGGACAACCTGGCCCGAGTGATGGGGGTTTCTCCCGACCGAGTCAACGTGAAGGCCACCACCGAGGAGGGGCTGGGCTTCACCGGCTCCGGCGAGGGAATAGCCGCCCACGCGGTGGCGCTGATTGAGCAAATATGAGCAAAGCCCGGTGCCTGCGCACCGGGCTTTTATGGCTTGCGCCGCCTTGTCAAGGCGGTTTTATTTTGGGAGTGCCCTAATGCGCATTTTATCACTTCTCCTCGAGGCCGTGTAGGGGCGGATATTATCCGCCCGTTTCTTCCAAGGTTCCAGTTTTCTCAGGGGCGGGCGGCTGATAGCCGCCCCTACATAAAACTCTGCGAAAAGGAAACTCCTTTTATTTTTGTACTTGACAAATACATAACATGCACCTATTATGTATCTATAGGAGGTGAATTATTTGTCCCCAAAAGCAAAGGCCAATACAGAACGGGTCAGTACATTCCTGTCTGTGCAGCACTTGGAAGCATTAAAACAGGAAGCTGAGCGCAAAGGAACCAATGTCAGCGCACTGATTCGCATGATCCTTTTGGAACATTTGGCCGAAAAATAAGACAACCGGGCCCCATAGCAAGGACATCCCGGCTGTCTTACACCACACCCGGAGGAATGGCAAATCTGATTATGCCACAGCTCCCGGTGAAAATCAAGGAGGAAAACATGGATCAGCAAAAACTTTTGATGGAGCTGGAGGAGGCGTTTGATCGGCTCTCCTGCGTGCTGAACGCAGTGACACTCATGGCGCTGGGACTGGAGAACGCACAGAGCCCTTACGCGGACGGGCTTTGTGTGGTAACCCGGTATCTGGAGGAGGCGGCGCGGGAGGTTCAAAAGTGTCTGAAGGCGGTGTCAGCCGCTGGAAGCGCGGCATAAGCTGGTTACGAGAGGGGAACGCAGGTTCCCCTCCCGGCTATTTCTGCGGGGCGGAGCGTGCCGCCCCAGGAAAGGAACCATGCCATGCTCTATTATCTGATTGTATGCCGTTCGCTGACCTACGCTCAGCGCACCGCCGCCGCCCTGGAGCGGGCGGGCATCACCGCCCGGGTGCTGCGCTCCCCCAAGAGCATCTCCGGGGAGGGGTGCAGCCACTCGGTAAAAATATCCCAGCGAAACCTTCCCGACTCCCTGCGTGTTCTCCAGCGGGTGGGGCTCTCCCCCAAACGGATCTATATCACCGCCGGAGATGGCAGCTATCAGGAGGTGGCCCTGTGATCTATTTGGACAGTGCCGCCACCACGCTGCAAAAGCCGGCCTCCGTGGCCGCGGCCAGCGCCTGGGCGGTGAATCACCTGGCCAGTCCGGGGCGGGGGGGCCACCGCCCGGCGATGGCGGCGTCGGAGAAGGCCTTTGCCTGCCGGGAGGCGGCCGCCCGGCTGTTCCACGTGGAGGACCCGGAGCGGGTGGTGTTCACCTTCAACGCCACCCACGGCCTGAACATCGCTATCAAGACCCTGGCCGGGCCGGGCAGCCGGGTGGTCATCTCCGGCTATGAGCACAACGCCGTCACCCGGCCCCTCCACGCCCTGAAGGCGGACCTGCGGGTGGCCCGGGGGCGGCTCTTTGACCGCCAGGCCGTCTTGGAGGACTTCCGCCGGGAGCTGGACCGGGGTGTGGACCTGGCGGTATGTACCCATGTATCCAATGTGTTTGGCTTCATCCTGCCTATCGGGGACATCGCCGCCCTGTGCCGGGAGCGGAAGGTGCCTCTGATTATCGATGCCTCCCAGTCCGCCGGCATTCTGCCCATTGATTTCGAGGCCCTGGAGGCGGCCTTTATTGCCATGCCGGGGCACAAGGGGCTGTACGGCCCCCAGGGCACCGGCCTGCTGCTGTGCGGGGCGGACCCCGTCCCCCTGCTGGAGGGGGGCACCGGCAGCGAGTCCAGGCGGCAGTCCATGCCGGAGTTCCTCCCCGACCGGCTGGAGGCGGGCACCCACAACATCGCCGGCATCGCCGGTCTGCTGGAGGGCCTGCGTTTTCTGGAGCGCCGGGGGGTGGCGGATATCGCCGCCCACGAGACGGACCTGATCCGCCGCATGGGGGAGGGCCTGGCGGCCATCCCCGGGGTGGAGCCCTTCCGTACCTCATCCCCGGAGGTCCAGGCGGGAGTGCTCTCCTTCCGGGTGGCGGGCCGGGACTGCGAGGAGCTGGGGGACGCCCTGGGCAGCCGGGGGATTGCCCTCCGGGCCGGGCTCCACTGCGCCCCCCTGGCCCACGAGACGGCCGGCACCCTGGAGACGGGCACCCTCCGGGCCAGCGTGTCCGCCTTCAACACCCGGCGTGAGATCGACAAATTCCTCCAGACCCTCCGGGAAATCGGAAGCACCTTCGGCTGAGCAAAAAGTCTCCCTCCCGGAGGGAGACTTTTTGCCGGGGGCGGCGTTCATAAAATTTTCATCTTGGAATTGGTCTTTACGGTTGCCAAACTGCTGGAAATATCGTATAATACCATGATGAAGTATTCTGCACCACCTGCGTGGGAATGAGGTGAGCCCCTGTGACAGAAATGATCCATAGCGTTCAGATGTTTATGCAGTCCAATTTTCCTCTGCTCCAGATTCAGCTGACGGATATTTTGGACATTGCCATTTTGTCCTTTATCATCTACAAGCTGCTGTGGATGCTGCGCAAAACCAGCTCCGGCCGGGTGCTTCGGGGCGTGCTGATTCTGCTGCTGGCCATGTTTGTCTCCTCCCGGTATGTGCTCTCCCTCACCGCCACCAGCTGGCTGCTGGACCGGGTGGTGCAGTGGGGCTTTCTGGTACTGGTGGTGCTGTTCCAGCCGGAGATACGCCGCTTTCTGGAGCGGATGGGCAGCAGCCGGCTGGGGCTGGTCTTCGCCTCCGCCAAGGAGGTGGGGGAGGAGATGGACACCGCTATCCTCCAGACCTGCGAGGCCTACACCGACCTGTCCCGGGACAAGGTGGGCGCCCTGATGGTCTTTGAGCGGCAGAACCTGCTGGACGACGTCATCAAGACGGGCACCGCCCTGGACTGCGGCGTGTCCAGCGAGCTTTTAAAGAACATATTCTGGAACAAGGCCCCCCTCCACGACGGGGCTGTGATTGTCCGGAACGGCCGCATCGTGGGGGCGGGCTGCATGCTCCCTCTGTCGGGCAACGTAAACCTGAGCCGGGACCTGGGCATGCGCCACCGGGCGGGCATCGGCATGAGCGAGCACTCCGACGCCGTGGTGGTCATCGTCTCTGAGGAGACGGGCTCCATCTCCGCCGCTGTGGGCGGCATGCTCAAGCGGCACCTGGCCCCGGAGACCCTGGAGCGGCTGCTGCGCAACGAGCTGCTCAACGACAAGCAGGAGGACAAGAAGGGCGGCCAGCTGCCCCTGCTGGGCCTGCTCCTGGGCCAGAGCAAGAAGGAGGAGGGTGACCAGCTATGATGGCACGGCTGAAGGAGAGTCGGTGGGTCTACATCCTGTTGTCCATCGTGCTGGCGGTGATTTTCTGGGCCTATGTGCGGGCTGCGGTGGACCCCAACGGGACAACCAATATCCACAACGTGCGGGTGGAGGCCGGGGGGACCAGCGTCCTCACCAGCCAGGGCCTGACGGTGGCGGACATCAATCCCCAGGTGGTGGAGCTGAAGGTGGAGGGCCCCACCAGCGCCCGCACCGAGCTGCTGCGTAACCGGAGCAGCCTGTATGTGCGGGTGGATGTCTCCAGCTGCGTGGAGGGGGAGAACACCGTGCGCTACCGCCCGGTTTGGCCGGAAAATATCAATACCGACGACCTGCGGGCGGAGACCGCCACAGTCACCGTGAAAGTGGAAAAGCTGTACACCCAGTCCTTCGAGGTAAAGTTCCGGCTGGAGGGCAGGGTGGCCACGAACTACCAGATGGGCACCCCGGCCATCGAGCCGGGCCAGGTGATTGTCAGCGGCCCGGTGGAGCAGGTGAACCAGGTGGCCTCTGTGGCGGCCGTTTTGAAGACCGAGGAGCTGAGCGAGCGCTTTGCCGGCGACCTGCCCCTCACACCTCTGGACAAGCAGGGCAACCCCCTGACCGGCCTGGAGCTCACCCTCAGCGCCGAATCCGCCTATGTGGTGGTGCCGGTGGTGGTGACCAAGGAGGTCCCCCTCACGGTGAACCTGCTGCCCGGCGGCGGCGCCACAGCGGAGGACGCCAAGCAGGACATCGACCCGCCGTCCATTGTGGTCTCCGGCGCCGAGGCCGACCTGGAGGGCCTGGAGGAGATTTCCCTGGGCTCCATCAACCTGTCCGACGTGGATGGAACGCAGACCTTCCCCTTCTCCATTGCCCTGGATCCCCGCTTTACCAATGAGAGCGGCCTGACCACGGCGAATGTCACTGTGACGGTGGAGGGGCTGGACACTGAGGTGTTTGCGGTTTCCAATATCCGGACCACCACCCCGCCCGACGGCTATAACGCCGAGGTGGTCACCCAGGGCGTTCTGGTGACGGTCCGGGGACCGGCAGAGGACCTGGAGAAGATTGATGCCAGCCAGATTCTTGTGGTGGCCGACCTGTCCGGGGTGACCAATGAGGGCTCCCGCCATGTGCCGGCCCAGGTCTATTTGAACGGCGTGAATACGGTAGGGGTGATCGGAAGTTACACCGTTGCGGTGAATATAACCAGATAAGCGAGGCTCACTATGGTACAAAATGCGATTGTGAAGAAAATCGTCCGGGAGGGGGTGGCGGAGGTCTCACTCCTGCGGCAGCTGGAGTGCGGCCTGCACTGCGACGGTGCCTGCGCCGGCTGCTCCGCCAAGCCCCCCCAGGAGATTCTGGCCCTGGCCTCCAACGGAATCGGGGCCAAGCCCGGGGACTTTGTAGAGGTGGAGCCCGCCTCCGGGCACAACTACAGCACCTCCGTGGCGGTATTTCTTCTGCCCTGTGTGGGACTGGCCCTGGGCTACGGCCTGGGGATGGGGGTGCTGCGCCTCAGCGAGATAACCGCCCTGGTGACGGCCGCCCTGGGACTGGCTGTGGGCTTTGTCCCCGCCCTCCTCATGGACCGGGCCATCACCAGAAGGAACACCCCGGAGTTCGCCATTCTGAAGCAGCTGCGGTAAGGGGCGGAAGATGTTCGGCTATGTGCGCCCCTTCCAGCCGGAGCTGAAATGCAGGGACTACGACCTGTACCGGGCCACCTACTGCGGCCTGTGCCGGTGCCTCCGGCGGCGGTACGGGCTGACCGCCTCCCTGCTGCTCAACTTCGACTTTACCTTTCTGGCGCTGCTGCTGTGGGAGCCGGAGGACCGCTTTACCCCCTGCCGGGGCCGGTGCCACGTCAACCCCCTGCGGCGGCTGCCCATGTGTCCCGGCAGCGAGGCCCTGGAGCTGGCCGCGGACGAGAGCGTGATTCTGGCCTGGTGGAAGCTGCGGGACTCCGTCCAGGACGAGGGCTTCTGGAGGGGGCTGCCCGCCCGGGCGCTGTCATTGGTGCTGCGGCCCGCCTGCCGGAGGGCCGCCCGCCGCTGTCCCGATTTTGACCGGACGGTGCACAGCTGTCTGGCCGAGCTGTCCGCCCTGGAGCGGGAGGGCTGTCCCTCCCTGGACCGGACGGCGGACGCCTTCGCCCGGCTGCTCCAGTCCGCCGCCGCCCGTGACGGAGCGCGGGGGCGGGTGCTGTCTCAGCTGCTGTACCACCTGGGCCGGTGGATCTATCTGGCCGACGCCCGGGACGACCTGGAGGAGGACAAGCTGGCCGGCCGGTACAACCCGGTGGCCGCCCGCTATGGACCGGAGGGGGACGACAGCGCCCTGAGGCTGACCATGGACCTGTCCCTGGAGCAGATGGGGGCCGCCCTCCAGCTGGGAGACTTCGGCTGCCGGCGCCCCCTGCTGGAGAATATCATCTATCTGGGCCTGCCCCTGGTGGAGCGAGCTGTCTTTGACGGCAGCTGGAGAGAACTAAAAAAACAAAAGATTTGGGGTAACGACACATGAGAGACCCGTACAGTGTCCTGGGTGTGAGCCAGAGCGCCAGCGATGAAGAGGTAAAAAAGGCCTATCGGGAGCTGGCCCGGAAGTACCACCCGGACAATTATCAGAACAATCCCCTGGCCGACCTGGCGGAGGAGAAGATGAAGGAGATCAACGAGGCCTACGACACCATCACCAGGCAGCGTGCCGGCGGGTACTCGGGGAGCTCCGACCGGGGCTATGGCGGCGGCTACAGCTATCAGCAGAGCTACACCTCCGCCTCCTCCAACCCGGTCTACGCCAGGGTCCGCAACCTGATTAACGCCGGCGACCTGGGCCAGGCGGAGCAGCTGCTCTACGGGGTGGGGCAGAAGGACGGGGAGTGGTATTTTCTGTCCGGCAGCATCGCCTACCGGAAGGGATGGATGGACGAGGCCATGCAGAACTACACCCGGGCCGTCCAGCTGGAGCCCAACAATATGGAGTACCGTCAGGCCCTGACTATCATGCAGCGGGGCTCTATGGGGGGGTACCGCCCTGCGGGCTACAGCTCCGTGGGCTGCGACCCCTGCACCACCTACCTCTGCTGCAGCCTCTGCACCCCCTGGGGCGGACCGTGCTGCTGAGGGATAACCTCTTATTTCAAAAGGAGAGTGACCGACTTTGGTTAAGAGCATGACCGGGTACGGCCGGGCTGAGGGGACCTTCAACGGCTGTACCATCACTGTGGAGCTTCGCTCCGTAAACAACCGCTATCTGGACTGCAACGTCCGGATTCCCCGGCTGTATCTCTTTGCGGAGGACGGAATTAAAAGCCGGGTGCAGGGCATTATTTCCCGGGGAAAGGTAGATGTGTTTGTCACCCTGGACAGCACCGGAGCGGAGAAGGTCCAGGTGTCGGTGAACAAGCCGGTGGCGGACGGCTACTACGCCGCCCTGCAGCAGCTGTCAAAGGACTATGGGCTGTCCGGTGAGATTTCTGTCTCCCTGCTGTCCCGGTTCCCGGAGGTGCTGCTGGCCGAGAAGGCCGAGGAGGACGTGGAACAGATGGCCAAGGACATCTGCTCTGTGCTGGACCGGGCTCTGGCCGACTTCGACCAGATGCGCACCCGGGAGGGAGAGCGGCTGAAGGAGGACATCCTGTCCCGGGCCGCCGTTATTGAGGACAAGGTCTCTCTGGTGGAGGCCCGCTCCCCCCAGACGGTGGCGGAGTACCGGGTCAAGCTGGAGGCCCGGATGAACGAGGTGCTGTCCAACACCCAGATAGACCCCGCCCGCATCCTCACTGAGGCGGCCATCTTTGCCGACAAGGTGGCGGTGGATGAGGAGACCGTCCGCCTGCGCAGTCACATTGGCCAGCTGCGGGAGATGCTCTCCAAGGGGGGGGCCACCGGCCGGAAGCTGGACTTCCTGATCCAGGAGTTCAACCGGGAGGCCAATACCATCGGCTCCAAGTGCAGCGACATTGAGATATCCGGCCAGGTGGTGGACATCAAGGCGGAGATCGAGAAGATCCGGGAACAGGTGCAGAATATCGAATGATAAACTGTAGGGGGCGGCCTCCGCGCCGCCCCGCAGGATAGAGCCTGTTGTGTTTGTTTATGTCGGGGCGGGACAGAGCCCGCCCCCTACGGAATGGTATAGGGAGATAAGCGATGAAGCTCATCAACATCGGCTTTGGCAGCCTGGTGTCTGCCGGCCGGCTGGTGGCGGTGGTCAGTCCCGACTCCGCCCCCATCAAGCGCATGACCCAGGAGGCCCGGGAGCGGGGCATCCTCATTGACGCCACTTACGGCCGCAAGACGAAAGCGGTGCTGATTATGGACAACGACCATGTGGTGCTGTCCGCCCTGTCTACCGAGGCCATAGCCGGCCGCCTGGAGGACGGGGACAGCGGGGAGGAGGAGCCATGAAAAAAGAGAAGGGCCAGCTGATTGTGCTGTCCGGGCCGTCGGGCGTGGGCAAGAGCACTGTAATCGCCGAGCTGTTCAGCCAGCGGGACAACATCTACTTCTCCGTGTCCTACACCACCCGCCAGCCCCGGGTGGGGGAGCAGGACGGAGTGAACTACAACTTTGTGGGCCGGGCGGAGTTTGAGCGGATGATTGCCGCGGACGAGCTGCTGGAGTATGCCGAGTATGTGAACAACTACTACGGCACCTCCCTGAAGGCCATCCAGGACAAGCTGGACGCCGGGGTGGACGTGCTGCTGGACATCGAGGTCCAGGGGGCCGCCAAGGTGAGGGCCCGGTGCCCCGAGGCCCTGTTCATCTTTATCATCCCCCCCTCCTTTGAGGAGCTGTCCCGCCGCCTCCACCGCCGGAACACCGACAGCGAGGACGTGATTGTCGGCCGCCTGGAGAAGGCGAGGGTGGAGTTCAAGGAGATTCCCAACTACGACTACCTGGTGATCAACGACAAGGTGTCCGGAGCTGTGGCAGAAATTGAGGCGATTCTCACCGCCGCTGAGTGCCGGGTGGACAATCGGAAGTCTATTCTGGCCCGATTTGCGTAATAATGTTCTGTAGGGGCGGCCTTTGGCCGCCCCTGCGGAAGCGATATTGAAATAAGTAAGGAGTCTTTATTATGATGCTGTATCCCGCAATGAAGGATCTGCTGGAAAAGGTGCCCAGCCGCTATGAGCTGGTAAATGTGGTGGCCTGTCAGGCCCGCCGCATCGCCCGGGAGGCGGAGATGGCCGGCGAGCCTCTGGACGAGAAGCCGGTGAGCATCGCGATTCAGGCGGTGGCCGACGGCAAGCTGGAGAAAAAGACTGAGGAGCCGGAACAGGCGGAGCTGTAATATGCAGGGGGCGGCGCCCTCGCCGTCCCGTTTTATTGGGTTGAACCAATGAGGCGGGCTGCCGAGGGCGGCGGCCCTTCCGTTTTGGGTGGTGACAGCTGTGTCAAGAAAAATAGCGAAGGTGGCTGTCGCCAGGGCGGTGTACGCCATTGACAAGCCCTACGACTACCTGATCCCCCGGGAGCTGGAGGAGCGGCTGCGGCCCGGTATGCGGGTGCTGGTGCCCTTCGCTGCGGGGAACCGGGGGTCGGACGGGCTGGTGCTGTCCATCTATGAGGCGCCCTCCGGAGGAAAGGCCCTGAAATCCATCCAGTCCGTCCTGGACGAGGAGCCTGTGCTGGACGGCAAGGCCATTCAGCTTGCCCTGTGGATGCGGGAGCGGTACTTCTGCACCGTCTACGACTGCGTCAAGGCCATGCTGCCGGCGGGACTGTATTTCTCCCTCCGGGACCGGGTGTCTATCCGGCCCGGGGTGGACCGGGAGCGGGCCTATGGGGCCGCCCAGGGCTCGGCCGCCGCCGTCCAGCTGCTGGATCTGCTGTGGAGCTGGGGCGGCAGGGGGGACATGGAGCAGATTCGCCTGGCCTTCGGGGTCAGGGACCCCAACCCCGCCATCCGCCGGCTGACGGACAGCGGAGTGGCTGCTGTGGAGACGGCCGCCCAGCGGGCAGTAGGGGACAAGAAGGAGAAGCTGGCGGTGCTGGCCGTCCCCACGGAGGACGCCATGGCCATGGTGGCCCCCCGGCGGAAGACCGCTCCCCTGCGCTACGCCGTGACCGAGCTGCTGTGCGCCCTGGGGGCCGCCTCCGCCAAGGACCTGTGTTATTTCACCGGGGCCTCCCCCCAGACGCTGAAGTCCCTGGAAAAGAGCGGCATCCTCACCCTGGAGCAGCAGGAGGTGCTGCGCCGGGCCCCTCTGGAGGAGGTGCCTCCGGCCCGGCCCCCGGTGCTGAATGAGGAGCAGCAGGCGGCTTTTGAGGGGCTGGACGCCCTGGCCCGGCGGGAGACGCCCGCCGCCGCCCTGCTCTACGGGGTGACGGGCAGCGGCAAGACCCAGGTGTATATCCGCCTGATTCAGGAGACCCTGGCCCGGGGCCGGACCGCCCTGGTGCTGGTGCCTGAGATTGTCCTCACCCCCCAGCTGCTGCGTATTTTCGCCGCCCACTTTGGAAAGCAGGTGGCGGTGCTTCACAGCTCCCTCCGGGCGGGGGAGCGCTACGACGAGTGGAAGCGGGCCCACCGGGGGGAGGCCCAGGTGGTCATCGGCACCCGGTCGGCGGTCTTTGCCCCCCTGGACAACCTGGGCCTCATCATTCTGGACGAGGAGCAGGAGGCCAGCTACAAGTCGGAGAACGTCCCCCGGTACCACGCCCGGGAGGTGGCCAAGTACCGCTGCGTCCAGAACAATGCCCTGCTGGTGCTGGGGTCGGCCACCCCGTCGGTGGAGACCATGTACCAGGCCCGGGAGGGCCAGATCGGACTGTTTCAGCTGAGAGCACGCTACAATCAGAAGGCCCTGCCCCAGGTGCTCATTGTGGACCTGAAGGAGGAGCTGCGCCAGGGAAACGCCGGCTCCATCAGCTCCGTCCTGCGGGAGGAGCTGGCGGAGAACTTCAGGCGGGAGGAGCAGGCCATTCTGTTCCTTAACCGCCGGGGGGCCAGCCGGATGGTGTCCTGCGGGGAGTGCGGGGAGGTTCCCGAGTGCCCCCGGTGCTCGGTAAAGCTGACCTACCACTCGGCCAACAACCGGCTGATGTGTCACCACTGCGGCTTCTCCCGGCCCCTGCCCCCGGTGTGCCCCTCCTGCGGGGGGCTGCTGAACTTTGTGGGCACCGGCACCCAGCGGGTGGAGGAGGAGCTGCGGGACCTGTTCCCCTGGGCGGAGGTGCTGCGGATGGACACGGATACCGTCTCCGCCGCCCACCCCCACGAGGAGCTGCTGGACCGCTTCCGAACCCGGCGCATCCCCGTCCTGGTGGGCACCCAGATGGTGGCCAAGGGGCTGGACTTTGAAAACGTCACCCTGGTAGGGGTGATCGCGCCGGACCTGTCCCTCTATGTGGACGACTTCCGGGCGGGGGAGCGGACCTTTTCCCTTCTGACCCAGGTGGTAGGCCGGGCGGGACGGGGGGAGAAGCGGGGGAGAGCGGTGATTCAGACCTTTACCCCCAACAACGATGTCATCCGCTGTGCCGCCCGGCAGGACTACGACGGCTTCTATGAGCAGGAGATCCAGCTGCGCCGGCTGAGGGGCGACCCGCCCTTTGCCCAGCATGTGGTGCTCACCGCCTCCGGGCTGGAGGAAGGGGCCGTCCTGCGGTGCTGTACCCGGCTGCGCCGGGCCCTGGAGCAGTCCCTGCCCGGGCTGTCGGGGGACTGGCAGCTGCTTGGCCCCGCCCCCGCCAGTCTGGCCAGGGTGAACAACCGCTACCGCTACCGCCTTACCCTTACCGGCCGGCCGGAGAGAGAATTTCGGACCCTGGTGGCCCATCTCCTCCAGGCGGCCCACAGAGACAAGGAAAACAAGGGCGTCTCCGTCTACGCGGATGTGGACCCCTATAATAGTTAGTTAGGAGAAAGAAGTATGTCGATACGTACGATTTTGACCCAGGGAGACCCCGCGCTGAACAAGGTGTGTCATCCGGTGACCCGGTTTGACGAGAAGCTGGCCGACCTGCTGGACGATCTGAAGGAGACGCTGTCAGAGGCCAACGGCGTCGGGCTGGCGGCCCCTCAGATCGGCATCCTGCGCCGGGCGGTCATCGTGGTGCCCGACCCGGAGGTCGACGAGATGATCGAGCTGGTCAACCCGGAGCTCCTGGCCCAGGAGGGAGAGGACGACGGCTGGGAGGGCTGCCTCTCTCTGCCCGGCATGTGGGGCAAGGTGAAGCGGCCCAAGTGGGTGAAGGTGCGGGCCCAGGACAGGCACGGCGACTGGTTTGAGATCGAGGGGACGGAGATGGCCGCCCGCTGTTACTGCCATGAGCTGGAGCATCTGGAGGGCCATATGTACGACGAGCACACCGACAGGCTCTATACCGCCGAGGAGCTGGACGCGATTATGACCCAGGAGGAGAAGGAGGAGAACGCCAGGCGGAGAAGGAGGCGGCGGAGATGAGAATCGTCTTTATGGGCACCCCCGAGTTTGCCATCCCCTCTCTCAAGGCGCTGATTGGCGGGTATGAGGTGGTGGGGGTGTTCTGCCAGCCGGATAAGCCGGTGGGCCGGCATCAAAACAAGCTGGAGCCCCCTATCGTGAAGCGGTGCACCCTCAACTATAACACCATCGGGTACAACATCCCGGTCTATCAGCCGGAGACCCTGCGGGACGGGGCCGCCCTGGCCATTTTGAAGGAGCTGGACCCGGAGCTGATCGTGGTGGCGGCCTACGGCCGCTTCCTCCCCGACGAGATTTTGAACCTGCCCCCCAGGGGGTGCATCAACGTCCACTCCTCCCTCCTGCCCAAGTACCGGGGCTCCGCCCCCATCAACTGGGCTATCCTCAACGGAGAATCGGAGACCGGCGTCACCATCCAGCGCATGGCCCACGACATGGACGCGGGGGACATCATCCTCCAGCAGTCCACCCCCATCCACCAGTCGGAGACGGCGGGTATGCTTTACGGCCGGCTGGCGGAGCTGGGCGGAAAGCTGGTGGTGGAGGCCGTGGCCCAGATTGAGGCCGGGACGGCCCGCTACACCCCCCAGGACCACGCGAAGGCCACCCCGGCCCCTATGCTGTCCAAGGCCCTGTCCCCGGTGGACTGGACCCGGAGCGCCCAGGAGATTTATAACCAGATCCGGGGACTGGACCCCTGGCCGGGGGCCTCCACGGATGTGATTTCCGGCGAGCCCATCAAGCTCTGGGGGGGGCAAGTGGTGGAGAAGCACACCGATGCCCTCCCTGGCGCCATCGCCGCCGCCGATAAAAACGGCATAGATGTGGCCTGCGGAGACGGAAACGTCCTGCGCATCCTGGAGCTCCAGCCCCCCGGAAAAAAGAAAATGACCGCCGCCGCCTACCTGGCGGGACACCCGATTCAGGTGTGATACAGGGTAGGGGACGGGCTCCGTCCCTTACGGATGACAGCCATGTAGGGGCGCACATTGTGCGCCCGTCCAGCCCCGGGATGGGATAACGGCGGGCGGACAATGTCCGCCCCTACACCAGCAACAGAGGGAGGTAGATGTCCATGGACGCCCGGGAAGCGGCGCTGCTGGCGCTGAACGACTGCCAGCGGCAGGGGGGATGGTCGGATGCCATCCTGAAAAAGCGGCTGGCCTCCGCCGGTCTGGACAGCCGGGACGGGGCATTGGCCACCCAGCTGTGCTTCGGCGTGCTGCAGAACCGGCTGCTGCTGGACTTCTATCTGTCCCACTTCTCCAACCTGCCCCTGAGGCGGATGGAGGGCCGGGTGGTGGAGGCCTTGCGGCTGGGGGCCTATCAGATGCTGTTCCTGGACAAGATCCCCCACAGCGCGGCGGTGAACACCTCCGTAGAGCTGACCCGGAAGCACTGCAAGAACCCCCGGGCGGCGGGGATGGTCAACGGCATCCTGCGCAGCCTGGAGCGCAACCGGAACAGTCTGCCCACCATCCCACAGACCGACCCGGTGAGCTATCTGTCCACCCTCTACTCCCACCCGGAGTGGCTGGTGAGGGAATTTCTCACCGCCCTGGGCAGCGAGGAGACGGCCAGACTGCTGTCCGCCAACAACGGACAGGCCCCCATCACCGCCATGGCCAACACCACCAGAACCACCGTGGAGGGGTTGGGGGCGGCGCTGGAGGGGGAGGGAGTGGCGGCTCAGCCCCACCCCTGGCTGGCAGACTGCCTGATTCTGACCAAAACGGGCAATTTGGAGCGGCTGAACGCCTTTCAGGACGGCCTGTTCTACATTCAGGACCCCGCCAGCAAGCTGGACGCCCTGGCCCTGGACCCACAGCCCGGCATGCGGGTGCTGGACTGCTGTGCCGCCCCTGGCGGCAAGAGCTTCGCCTGCGCCATCCGGATGGAGGGCAGGGGAGAGGTGATCGCCTGCGACCTCCACCCCCACAAAAAGAAGCTGATTCAGGCCGGGGCCAACCGCCTGGGCCTTGAAAATATTACCCCCATGACCGCCGACGGCAAGACCTTCCGCCCCGAGTGGGAAAATGCCTTCGACCGGGTGCTGGTGGACGCCCCCTGCTCCGGCCTGGGGGTCATCCGGAAGAAGCCGGACATCCGCTACAAGGACCCGGACCCCTTGAAGGACCTGCCTCAGGTCCAGCGGGCCATCCTGGACAACGCAGCCCGGTATGTGCGCCCCGGCGGGGTGCTGGTCTACTCCACCTGCACCCTCCTGCGTCGGGAGAACGAGGAGGTGGCCCTGGGCTTTTTGAAGGACCACCCGGACTTCAGGGCGGAGGGCTTCCGCCTGCCCGAGTACGTGGGGGACGCCCGGACCGGGATGCTCACCCTCTGGCCCCACCGCCAGGGGACGGACGGATTCTTTATCAGCAAATTCCGCAAAGAGGAGTGAACTCTTTGGTTGACATAAAATCCATGACCCCCGAGGAGCTGGCCGCCTGGCTGAAGGAGCTGGGGGAGCCCGCCTTCCGGGCCGGGCAGGTGTTCCAGTGGCTGTACCGGGGCGTCACCTCCTTTGAGGAGATGACAAACCTGCCCAAGGCCCTGCGCCAAAAGCTGGAGGAGACCGCCCTCCTGGCCCCGCCCACGGTGGCCCGAAAGCAGGAGTCGGCCCAGGACGGCACCATCAAATACCTGTGGCGGCTGGCCGACGGCAACTGCGTGGAGTCGGTGCTCATGCGCTACCGCCACGGCAACACGGTGTGCATCTCCTGCCAGGTGGGGTGCCGGATGGGGTGCGCCTTCTGTGCCTCCACCATCGCGGGGAAGGTCCGGGACCTGAGCCCCGCAGAAATGTTGGACCAGGTGCTTTTTACCCAAATTGACAGTGGAGCCCCTGTTTCCAACATCGTTTTAATGGGAATCGGGGAGCCGCTGGACAATTTTGACACAGTTTTGCGCTTTTTGACCCTGGTAAACCACCCGGGCGGGCTGAATATCGGCATGCGGCATATCTCCCTGTCCACCTGCGGTTTAGTGGAGCAAATTGACAAACTGGCCCGACATGAGTTACAATTAACTTTATCGGTATCTCTCCACGCGCCGGACGACGAGACCCGGAGCAGAATTATGCCGGTGAATCGCAGTGTGGGCGTGGAGAAGCTGCTGGAGACCTGCCGCCGGTACTTTGAGAAAACCGGCCGGCGCATCTCCTACGAGTACGCCATGATCGACGGGGTGAACGACGCCGACTGGCAGGCCGACCTGCTGGCCAAACGGCTGCGGGGCGCGCCGGCCCATGTAAATCTCATCCCCCTCAACGAAGTGGAGGAGAGCCCCCTGAAGCCCAGCCGCCGGGTGGCGGCCTTTCAGAAGCGCCTGGAGGGGCACGGCGTGACCGTCACCGTCCGGCGGAAGCTGGGGGGCGACATCGACGCCTCCTGCGGCCAGCTGCGCCGCAAGGCGATGGAGAACGGCGCGTAGGGGCGGATAATATCCGCCCGCCTTGCAACGTGCTGGGGATTTAACGGGCGGATAATATCCGCCCCTACATAGAGACGCGACAAAGCAAGAAACGAGGTTGAGCGCTATGCAGGTGTGGGGAGTAACCGACCGCGGAGCGGTACGCCAACAGAATCAGGACGCCTACGCGGCCAGAGTGCTGGAGGATGGCAGGGTGATTGCCCTGGTGTGCGACGGCATGGGGGGCGCCCGGGCGGGCAACGTGGCCAGCACTATGGCGGTGGAGCTGTTTATGGAGGAGTTCCTCAAGGCGGGCCAGGACGGCCCTGTGGAGGAGCGGATGGGCCATGCCGCCTCAGTGGCCAACCAGGCGGTTTTTGACCGCTCCGTCCACGACGACAGCTGTGCCGGCATGGGCACCACCATGGTGGCGGTGCTGGCCGGAGAGAGGGAGGCAGTCATCCTCAACGAGGGGGACAGCCGGGCCTACCACATCAACAGCGAGGGAATTGTGCTGGTCACCCGGGACCACTCCCTGGTGGAGGACCTGGTGGAGCGGGGAGAGCTCACCCGGGAGCAGGCCCGCACCCACCCCCACAAGAACCTGATTACCCGGGCCCTGGGGGCGGAGCCCATCCTCATGGCCGACTGCTTCCGCCAGGCCCTGTCCCGGGGGGACTACCTTCTGCTGTGCAGCGACGGGCTGAGCAATGTGGTCAACGAGCAGGAGATGCTCTACGAGGTCATCCACGGCGGCGAGGAGGCCCAGTGCTGCCAGCGGCTGCTGGATATCGCCCTCAGCCGGGGCGCGCCGGACAATGTGACGGCGGTGCTGGTAAAACGCTGAAGAATAAGGAGGATATTTACCATGGATCAATACATCGGTAAATTACTCGATAATCGCTATGAGATTCTGGAGCTGGTGGGCACCGGAGGGATGGCCAAGGTCTACAAGGCCCGGTGCCACCGGCTGAACCGGCTGGTGGCCATTAAGATCCTGCGGGAGGACCTGGCCCAGGACGCCGAGTTCCGCCGCCGGTTCCACGACGAGTCCCAGGCCATTGCCATGCTGTCCCACCCCAACATTGTGGCGGTGTATGACGTGAGCCGCTCCTCGGAGCTGGAGTATATCGTCATGGAGCTGATCGACGGCATCACCCTGAAGCAGTACATGCAGAAAAAGGGCAACAAGCTGAACTGGCGGGAGGCCCTCCACTTCATCATCCAGATTACCAAGGGACTGAGCCACGCCCACAGCCGGGGGATTATCCACCGGGATATCAAGCCCCACAACATCATGGTGCTGCGGGACGGCAGCGTAAAGGTGTCTGACTTCGGCATCGCCCGGGTGGCCTCCGGCGGCCACAGCACCCTGACCCAGGAGGCCCTGGGCTCTGTCCACTACATCTCCCCGGAGCAGGCCCGGGGCAGCCACATCGACAGCCGCTCCGACCTGTACTCCGCCGGCGTGGTCCTCTACGAGATGATTACCGGCCGCCTGCCCTTCGAGGGGGACACCCCCGTCTCGGTGGCCATTCAGCACATCAACTCCATCCCCCTGTCCCCCCGGGAGCTGGACCCCACCATCCCCGAGGCCCTGGAGGCCATCACCATGAAGGCCATGGCCCCCAACCCGGACGACCGCTATCTGTCCGCCGATGAGATGCTGGGCGATCTGGAGGAGTTCCGCAAGAACCCCAACATCAATTTTGACTATAATGTCCTGGAGTTTGATCCGGAGGAGGTCCCGGAGGAGGAGTACACCCAGATTCGTCCCGCCCATCTGTCCGGGCGGGGGGCCTCAGAGCGCCGGTATGAGGACGAGGAGGACTACCCCCCCCAGCGCCGCCGGGACCGCCGCCGCTACGAGGAGGAGGACTATCCCCCTCAGCGCCGCCGCCGGTACGAGTATGAGGAGGACGACTACCCGCCCCGCCGCCGGGGGCCGGTGTGGCCGGTTTTTCTGGCTGTGGCCGCTGTGCTGCTGTTTGTGGGGGTGATCGGCTATTTCCTGTTCAACACCCTTTTCGCCGGCCTGCTGGCCCCCCCGGAGACCCATGAGGTGCCCGACCTGGTGGGCAGGGTCTATGAGGAGATCAAGGACGACACCGAGCTGCTGGCCGGCTTTACCCTCATTGAGGGGGACACCGTGGCGGATGATGCCGCGCCCGGCACCATCATCGACCAGGACCCCAAGGGGGGCAAGGAGGTCGGGGAGACCGTCACCGCGATCAAGGTGACTATCAGCGGCGGCCCGGAGATCGTTCCCGTGCCTGATCTGGACGGAATGACCTACAACAATGCGGTTACCCTGCTGAAGAGCATGGGACTGAAGGTCAGCGCGCCCAAGTATGAGAATCACGAGACCATTGAGGAGGGCGTCATCATCTCCTACACCCCGCTGAAAGACGTCGAGGTGCCCCCGGGCACAGAGGTGCAGATCGTGGTGAGCAAGGGGCCGGAGGATAAGCCCTTCCGGATGCCCAAGCTGGTTGGCATGACCAAGTCCAGGGCGCTGGCCGAGATTGACAATAAAAATCTCCAGAAGGGCAATGTTGAGCAGGAGGAGTATGACGACGAGGTGGAGGAGGGCAAGGTCATCAGCCAGTACCCTCTGGAGGACACCGAGGTGACTGAGGGCACCGAGGTCAACCTGGTTATCAGCAAGGGCCCCGACCCGGCCTCCAAGCCGCCGGAGCCCCCCGTACCGGCCGGCTCGACAAAGACCGTCACCGTACCCCTGGAGGGCTATGTGGGCATAGTTACCGTACAGCTGTTTATGGACGGCGGCGAGGTGGGCAAGGAGACAGTGGATGCCACCATGGAGTCGGCGGTGAGCTTCCAGGTCACCGGTACGGGCTCCAAGGTCCTGTCCTACTATATCAACGGCGTCATCGGAAATACCACCATTCCGATCAACTTTGACGAATGAGCCAGGGAGTGATCCGAAAGGCCCTCAGCGGCTTCTACTACGTGGACGACGGCGGGACTGTGTTCACCTGCCGGGCCAGGGGGAAGCACCGCCACGCGGGGCTCACCCCTCTGGTGGGGGACCGGGTGCGATTTACTCCCCTGGAGGACGGCTCCGGCGCTCTGGATGAGATTCTTCCCCGGAAAAACGAGTTTTACCGCCCCGCGGTGGCAAACATCGACCTGCTGGTGGTGGTGGCCTCTCAGGCGGTGCCCGTCACTGACCCCTTCCTCATCGACCGGGTGGCGGCCATCGCCGCCAGCCGGGGGTGCGAGACCCTGGTATGCATCAACAAGTGGGACCTGGAGCCGGGGGAGGCGCTGGCCTCCATCTATGAGCGGGCGGGCTTTCCCACCCTGCGCCTGAGCGCGGAGACGGGGGAGGGCGTCGACGCGCTCCGTCAGGCCATCGCCGGAAAAGTGTGCGCCTTCACCGGCAACTCCGGGGTGGGAAAATCCAGTATCCTGAATGCCCTGGAGCCCGACTTTGGCCTGACCACCGGCGAGATCAGCGATAAGCTGGGCCGGGGGCGGCATACCACCCGTCATGTGGAGCTGTTCCGCCTGTCCTGCGGGGCGCTGGCGGCGGACACCCCGGGTTTCTCCTCCTTCGACGTGGACAAAATGGAGCTGGCCCGGAAGGAGGAGCTGCAATACTCCTTTCGGGAGTTCGGGCCCTATCTGGGCAAGTGCCGGTTCCAGGACTGCGCCCACGTGAAGGAGAAGGGGTGCGCCGTGCTGGCGGCGGTGAGGGCGGGGGAAATCCCCCCCACCCGCCACCGGAGCTATGTCCGCCTGTATGAGCAGGCCAGGGCCATTCCGGATTGGCAGAGGGAAAAAACGTAGGGGCGGCCTGTGGCCGCCCGCATATTACCAAAAGCCCGAATGAAAGTTGCGGGCGGATGATATCCGCCCCTACAAAAGGTGATTATAATGAACGAAATGATCCTCCTCAAGCTGGGGGAGATGGTGCTGAAGGGCCTGAACCGCCGCAGCTTTGAGGACAAGCTCCAGGCCAACATCTACCGCCGGCTGAACAATCTGGGCCAGTTCCGGGTGTACACCCGCCAGTCCACCACCTATGTGGAGCCCATGACGGAGGAGTGCGACATGGACGGGGCCTGGGAGGCGCTGACAAAGGTGTTCGGCGTGGTGGGCCTCAGCCGGGCCCGGGCCTGTGAGAAGAACAAGGACGCCATCCTTGCCGCCGCCCGGGAGTATCTGGGCGACAAGCTGTCCGCCGCCCGCACCTTCAAGGTGGAGACCAAGCGGGCGGACAAGACCTTCCCCATGACCTCCATCCAGCTCAGCCAGTATGTGGGGGGCGAGCTGGACGAGCTCTACCCCGACCTTAAGGTGGATGTCCACAACCCGGAGCTCACCGTCCACGTGGAGATCCGGGACTACGCCGCCTTCGTCCACGCCGACCCGGAGCCGGGGGCGGGGGGCCTGCCGGTGGGCATCAACGGCCGGGCGGTGTCCCTGCTGTCCGGGGGCATCGACTCCCCGGTGGCCTCCTGGATGATCGCCAAGCGGGGGGTGGCCCTGGAGATGGTCCACTTCTTCTCCTACCCCTACACCTCCAACGAGGCCAGGGAGAAGGTTATCGACCTGGCCCGGCTGCTCACCCCCTGGTGCGGCCGCCTCACCGTCCACGTGGTCCCCTTCACCGCCATCCAGGAGGAGCTGCGCCGGTCCGTCCCGCAGGAGCTGTTCACCCTGGTGATGCGCCGGTTTATGATGCGGATTTCGGAGAAGGTGGCCCGGCGGTGCGGGGCCAGAGCCCTGGTGACAGGGGAATGTCTGGGTCAGGTGGCCAGCCAGACCATGGAGGCCATGGCGGTCACCGGCGGGGTGGTTGATCTGCCCATCCTCCGCCCGGTGGTGGGGATGGATAAGGAGGACATTGTCAGAATCGCCCGAAAAATCGGCACCTACGACACCTCCATCCTCCCCTATGAGGACTGCTGCACCGTCTTCACCCCCCGGCACCCCCGCCTGCGCCCCACTCCGGAGGAGCTGGAGGCGGCGGAGCAGGAGCTGGACGTGGAGGGGATGGTCCAGGCCGCGGTGGACGGCATCGAGCGGATCCAGGTATAGAGCTTCATGAAGCAATAAAAGAGGAGGCGTCATTGACGCCTCCTCTGTATTTATCCCATCCTCCGGCGCAGCTGCTCCGGATTGTCCGAATAATTCAGGGCAGTTTCCGCTGTGATCTTACCGGCCTTGTACAGGGACAAAATCGACTGGTCCATAGTCATCATGCCCTCCCCGCCGGCGGCGGCGATGGCGTTGTCAATCTGGTGGGTCTTGCTGTCACGAATCAGGCTGCGGATTGCGTTGTTCATGTGCATAATCTCGAAGGCGGGCACCAGGCGGTCCCCCTGGGCGGCGGGTAGCAGCTGCTGGGACACCACGGTGCGCAGCACCATGCTCAGCTGCACCCGGACCTGATCCTGCTGTCCGCTGGGGAAGGTATCCACGATGCGGTCGATGGTGTTCACCGCACCCTTGGTGTGCAGGGTGGCGATGAGCAGGTGGCCCGTCTCCGCCGCCGTCATGGCGGTGTGGATGGTCTCCTGGTCCCGCATCTCCCCCAGCTGGATCACATCCGGCGCCTGACGCAGGCAGGCCCGCAGGGCGGACAGATAGTCCTCCGTGTCGATGGCAATCTCCCGCTGGCTGACGATGCTCTGCACATCCCGGTGCAGGTACTCGATGGGGTCCTCCAGGGTGATGATGTGGCAGGAGCGGGTCCGGTTGATCCGGTCCAGGATGCAGGCCTGGGTGGTGGACTTGCCGCTGCCCGCCGTGCCGGTGACCAGAATCATGCCGTGGAGGGTGTCCGCCAGAGACATAACCTGCTCTGGAATCCCCATGGTCTGCCAGTCCGGGATGTCGAAGGCAACAATGCGCACCACAGCCGCCAGCGAGCCCCGCTGCCGGTAGGCGTTGACCCGGAACCGGGCCAGGCCGGGGAGGGAGAAGGAGAAATCGTCGTCTCCCAGCTTGAGATACCGCTCCGTGGGCCGGCCCGCCAGCTGATAGAGGTCCATAATGAGACGCTCAGTCTCGGGGGGCAGCACCCGGTCGCCAATGGGGCACATCCGCTTGTCCAGCTTTTGACACACCGGGCCGCCTGCCACAATAAACAGATCAGATGCCTGGTCTGTAACAGCCCGCTTCAAATAATCCAACAGCTCCGCCATATCGGGGGGCCTCCTTTTTTAAAACATCGTGCCGTCCCACAGCTCCATGGAGTCCTCAATCTCCCACTCCGCTGTGGGGCCTGCCTGCCAGCGCAGAATCTGACAGCTGCCGTCCACCCCGTCCAACAGCACCTCAACCTGGAGCTCCTGGGTGTCGGAGATGGGACAGGCGTAGGAATATGTATGCTCGCCCCGGTCCGGGTAATGGGCGATGGAGACTTCTATCTCCAAATCCTCCGGCAGCGGCCCGCCTGAGCGCAGGAGGGCCAGAATCTCCTGGGCATTCACATCGGCGGCGTAGTAGTCAGACACCGCCCTGGCGGAGGCCTCCGCCAGCCGGACGTCCGCCTGCACCGTGGTGAGGGACAGCAGGGCGAACACCGTCAGGCACAGCACCGCAAAGACCACCAGCAGGGACACACCCCCCACCGCGGGGGGAGAAAACCGGTTGTCCCGCCTGTTATCCATGGGGGGTCACCTCCTCCTGCCAGGCGACATCCAGCTCAAACAGGGTCTCGCCGTTATCCGCTTCCGTCATTGAGACATGGCCCTTGCCCAGGCCGTCCACGCCGTTGTCCTCCAGGGGTTCTATCCTCAAGCAGTAGGCGTATTCCGTCTCCGAAGCCTTTTCCCAGCTTCCGTCATAGTAGACATTCAGAGGCATCCGGGTGTAGCCATAGACATATGGATGGTCCAACGCCGCAGCCACAGCCCAAGTCTCTCCTTTGGCATCGCGCAGGGTCTCGGCCGCGCTCTGGCACAGATTAACGGCCCGGTCCCGGGCCTCCATCCGGCGGGACAGCTCGTCTGACTTCACAAAGGCCTGAAGGCACAGGGCCGCCGCCAGGGCGAACACCAGCAGCATAACCATCTGTTCCATCAAAACCAGAGGGGCTTTGCTTTTCATAGGCCCCCCTCCTCTCCGCTGCGCAGGGAGAGCCGCAGGGTGTCCCGGGCCCCGTCCGGGCCGGTGACCGACACGGTGAGCAGGCTGTCCTCCAGAGACAGCTCCAGGTCCTCCGCATCCATAATAGGCTCCCCGTCCTCCGGGGCCAGCCCCGCGTCCTCCGCCGCGTACAGCTCCATCAGGCAGCCGTTGTAGCAGTACACCTGGGTGAGATAGCCGTCCCCGTGGGCCAGGGACAGGGCGGGGACGTCTCCCAGCCGGGACACGGACACCCCGTCCAGACTGTCCGACTGGCGCACCCGGGTGGCGATATACTGGGCGCAGGTCCGCCGCTCATAGGCCGTCTGGTCCCGCTGAACCAGCCGCCGGTAGGCGCTGGCCCCGGTGAGCAGCACCGCCAGCACACAGGCGGCGAAGACGCCGAACAGCAGCAGGGCGATCAGCCCGTCCATATGATGTTGGATCGGTCTTCTCTTCATGGCGTATTCTCCAATACAGTGATATCCGGCATCAGGTTCTCAGCGATGGCGGAGTAGTGGACGGTGTACCGCTCCTCATCCACCTGAAGGCCGTAATGCTCCTTTAAGTATTCCAGGTCGGGGGGATAGATGCCCTCGGTGGCGTAACAGGCCACACAGCCCCGGCGGAGGGTCTCCTCCAGCTGGCGCTGGTCCTCCTCCGCCCGGCCGCTGTCCAGGCTGTTCAGCGCCGTGGCAAAGCACAGCAGCGCCGCCGCCGCGATCACCGGCAGCAGCAGTCCCCGCAGAACAGGGAGCCACACAGTTCTTTTTCTTCTCATAGGCTCACCCGATGGCCGACATGATGTGCATCAGCGGCAGCATCACGGACAGCAGGATCAGGCCCACCAGCACGGAGCACACCAGCACCAGGGCGGGCTCCACTCTGCCCACCAGGTCGTCCAGGGCGGCCTCGCCCTGCTCGGTCAGGTCCCGGGCGATCTTCTCCATAGAGGCGTCCCCCGTTCCGCTGCGCTGGCCCAGCTCCAGCAGGCGGCACTGATTGGCGGGCAGCAGGGTGCGCAGAGCGGTGCTCAGGCTCTGGCCCTCCTCCAGCTGCTTCTGACAGGCCAGACAGCGCTCCTTCGCCCCCGCCTCCATCAGGCCGGCGGACAGGGCCACCGCCTCGTCCAGGGGCAGACCGCTGGCCATGCCCATGGCCATAGCCTGGGCCAAGCGGGCGTTGTTCAGCAGACGGGCCACGCCCTTATCCCCGTGGCTGTTCCGCCACAGGGACAGCACCCTGGTGCGGAAGGAGCCGGAGGCGGCAAAGGCGGCGGCAAACAGGGCCACTAAGGCCAGCAGCACCCAGAGCACGGGCATAGCGCCCTCCAGCCAGCGCCCCAGGGCCAGAAGGCCGCCGGCCACGCCGGTGAGCCGTCCGCCCAGAGAGGCGTACACATCGTCGAAGATGGGCAGCACCTTTACCAGCAGCACCGCGATGACCACCAGCACCAGGGCCAGCATCACCGCCGGGTACAGCAGGGCGCTGCGCACCCGCCGGGCCAGACGCACCCGGTCCTCATAGTACCGGGCCAGGGCGGCCAGGGCCTCCTCGGTGCGGCCGGTGCGCTCGCCCACCTCCACCAGGCCGCAGGCGTAGACGGGAAAACGTCCGCTGTCCCGCAGGGCCGCCGACAGCGGCATGCCGCCGTCCACCTGCTCGGCCATCTCGCCCAGCAGCTTGTCGCCCTCCTCCGCCAGAAGGGACAGGGCATCTCCCATCCCCACTCCGGCATGGAGCAGCATGGACAGCTCCAGGCACAGGGTGGAAAGCTCCTCGTTGGAAATCATTTTTTTCATATAATACTCTATTCCCCTTTACATCCGCATAAAACAGGCCCGCGGGAATCCCACAGGCCTGTTTGTACGCGGGTCTTAATACAGGTACTTGGTGGTGTAGTTGCTCCCATCCCCGATATACTTCATAATGGCGGCGCTGCTCTTGCTGGAGGAGGCGAAGGTGGGGTCCATCCGCTGCCAGGTGCTGCCGTCAAAGTAGATGGCGCCGTCCACCCAGCCGGTCTCCTCGGTCCAGACGCTGATCCAGGCGTGGTAGGCCTTGCCGGCGTAGCCCACCACCAGCTTGCAGGGCACGCCCTGGCTGCGGAGCATACCGGTCATCAGGGAGGCGTAGTCGAAGCAGATGCCCTTCTTCGCCGACAGCACATTGTCCAGAACGGGCAGATAGCCGCTCTTCACGGTGGAGGCCTTCTGGGTGTCGTAGGTCAGGTTCTTCACCACAAAGTCGTACACCTTCTCCACCTTTTTCAGGGGATCGGTCTCCTTGCCGGCCAGCTCCTCCGCCTTCTTGACGGTATTTGTGGCATCGCTGTAGTCCACATACTGGTTGGGCCGGATGAAGGGGGCAAACTCGTCCTTCAGCGTGACCTTGAAGGAGGCCGAGACCAGAACGGCATATTTGCTGCCCTGGGTGTTCTCCAGAAGGGTCACCTTATAGTTGCCGTTGCCGTCGGACAGGGGGAAGGTCACCCAGCTCTGGGCGGGCAGATCGTATGTATAGGTGGTGGTGGGGCCGGCCACCTGCACCTTCATCCGCTTGGAGTTGGCGGCCCCGTACTGGGCCATCACATAGCCGTCGGCGGTGTTGGAGTAGTCAATGGAGGCGTTGCCCTTGCTCTTCACCGACTTGCCGGAGGCCACCGGCAGCAGCAGGTCGTTCACCGCCGGGGGGGAGGAGGCCAGGGCCACCGCCTCATCCTCGAGGGTGATCTCACCCATATCCACTTCATCAATAAAAACCGCTTCCTCGTCGTCCGAACTGCTGGCGCTGATGCCGGCGCCTCCGGTCTGTCCGCATCCCGCCAGCAGGCACAGGGCCAGCAGCAGGGAGATCATACGCACTTTCTTCATATGGCACCTCTCTTCTAAAACTTGTTTGTCTGATGAATTTGTGCTCCATACGGTGCCAGGACACCGTGGTGTCTCTCTAGGATACCATATCAGGGCTTAAATTTCAATCCTTTTTCCCCATTTGTCCTGGAAAATATCCTTCCGTCAAGCCCCCGGACTTTCGTTAAAATGATTGTGGCAAAAAAGAGGCTCCGGGGATGGTCCCGAAGCCTCTTTTCAGTATGCCTGAGCCGGAATGTGTGTAACAGACGTCTGCCGGATTACTCGGCGTAGGGCTTGGCGGTTTCGATGTACACGCCACGTTCAGCGGTCCATCCCACGTAGAAGTCCAGCGCCTTGCCCAGGTCACGGAGCTTAAAGTAGTTATTGCCGTCGATCTTATACACCTCGGCCTCCACCTTCTGGCCGTCGATGTAGATGGAGTCGTTGCTGATGGCCGCGGCCTTCTCGCCGCCTGTGGGCGCACCCGCCAGATCGCCGTCCAGCTTTTCGTAGCCCTCGCCGGTGGTGGCGGTGACGGAGTTCAGCGCGGCGTCATAGCCCACGGAGAACTGCTTGGAGGTGCCGTTGAGGATGGCGGCCAGATCCCGGATCTTGAAGTAGTTGCTGCCGTTGATCTTGTAGACGGTGGGGTTTTGAAGGGCGCCGTCGGAGGTCAGGCTGTCGTTGGTGGGATTGGCGGCGGCATTCTGGGCGGGGGGAGTGGGCTTCTCCGGCTGGGTGGGTGTGGAGGGTATGGACGAGCCCTCCAGAGCGCCGAAGCCGAACATCCCGTTGGTGGCCTGGTAGACAAACAGGCCGTCGGTGTTGGGCAGGGAGGCCCGGTTGTTCAGGGTGCCGGTCACCTTGCCGGTATTGTAGTCGGCGTAGACGGTGGCGTAGCTGCCGTCGGCCAGCTTATAGCAGAAGGGGAGCTCGCTCTTGTCGTAGCCGTCGTAGGATTTGGCCAGCCACATGGCGTCGCCCAGGTCCTTGGACAGGGGATTGCCGGGGACAGCGTGGAACATCTGGATTCTTTCCGCAGTAGCGGGGACGATAGTCTGGTTGTTCAGGTCCACGATGCTGTAGTTTTTGCCGTCGTACAGCTCAATAAAGTCCAGGGTGTGCAGACGCATATCCAGATACTTCATGGGGATCACAGAGGTCCCGTTGAGGGCGGTCACGCCAAAGCGGGTGCCGTCATAGAGCTGATACTTGTTGTCCTTCAGATAGTTGATCTTCTCATAGCCGTCCTTGAAGATGACCTTGCCGTCGTAGCTGTACAGGCCATAGATATAGTTCCAGCTCTCATCCTGGCTAAAGGTGAGCAGGTTGCCGTTGTTGTCGCCGTTGATTCCCTCGTAATTGGCGGGAATGATGACCTTGCCGTCAACATCCATCATGCCCACCTTTTTGCTTTCGCCGTCCCGGAAGGCCAGGTCGCGGTAGTAGGTCGCGGTGGCCACTTCCTTGTCGAAGGTCTTCACCAGGCTGCCGTCCTTATACAGCTGGGTGGTGTTGCTGCCGGAGCTGTAAGCGGCGATATAGCCCTTCTGGTTCATGTCATATACCACATAGTCGCCCAGGGGGACCAGCACCTTGCCGATTTTGTCCACCGCGCCCATCTGGCTGCCCTTGTACACAAGCAGAACGCCCTCGCCGCCGGGGTAGATCTCGTCGTACTTCCCGGCAAAGCTGTACTGAGGGGCGTTGTCGCTGGAGCCGCCGGAGTAGCTGCCGTAGTAGGCGTCGCTGGTGGAGGGCTTCATGTCGGTGGTGTAGTATTTGTCGTCGACCTGGATGGTCTGGTTGTTGCAGGCGATCCAGTGGTCGCCCATGGCCACCACCGCCTTGCCGGTGGAGTCGATGATGCCGCTGTTGCCGGAGTAGCCGTCGACACTGTCGCTGACCTTGAACAGGCCGCCGCCCATGGCCCACATGCCCGCGTACTGGAAGGGCACGACCACCTTGCCGGCGGCGTCGATCAGGCCGTACTGCCTGCTGGAGTTGGCCGCGGCCACCACGCCGTTCTGGAACATCAGCATGCGGGAGTAGCTGGTCACGGCGATGTCGTAGTAGCTGGCCTCGCCGTAGGTGGCCTTGAGCTGGGCCGCCGAAACGGGCAGGACGGTGCTGAGCATCATGCAGATGGTCAGCAGGGCGGCGAAAAACTTGCGATTCAATTTCATAGATTTCTCAGCCTCTCTTCTATTTGATGTAAGCGCTCCAATATCTCACCGCTGAAGTCCAGTTGAGGCTTGTCCGCGATGCGATATGCCAGGGGACTGGTTGTATGGTTCACCTCCTCCAATTGCTGCATCACACTCCGGGTTACGGTAAGATATCTGGAAAGTTCCTCCCGGGAACCTTGCGCACAGGCATTTTCCAGCAGCGCGGTGAAGCCCTCGTACACCTCGCCCCGGTAACGGTTCAGCCGCAGATAGCGGTATTTCGCCTCCACCATGGCGGGCAGGTCGGCCCGCCGGGCCGCCGCGCCGAATTTGCAGTCCCAGGCCACCATGGACAGGGGCGTCGATTCAAGGATGCGGTCGGCTGTGGGCTCGGCCTGCTCCACAGTGGAGAAGGTCTGCAGGTAGTTCTCGGCCAGGGACAGGTCGGCGGGAAACATGGTATAGGCGGCCTTGGCCTGTCCGGTAAAATCCATAAAGTACGCGGTGGAGAAGTAACCGAACACCAGAGCCAGCAGGGCCCCGGATATGAGAGCGGGGCGGCGGGGCAGGGAAATCCGACGGCACGTTCCCCCCGAGCCGCACAGCAGCAGCAGAAAGGCCACAGCGGAAAAATGCAGGTCGAAGTCAATAAAGCTGTGGGCGGCAATGGCAAAGACCACCGCCCTCTCCCGCAGGGGGGCGCCCTTCCGGAACAGGAGGGCGGCCGCCAGGCCGGCAAGGAGCAGCCCGGCCGGGATGCCGCCGTCCAGGGCGGCCTGGAGATACTCGTTATGGATGGACCGCAGGGTATAGACGCCCGTCTGCTCCAGGGCCTGGATGTAGAGGTAGCCCCCCCGTCCCACCCCCAGAGGGTGGCGCAGCAGCATCTGAAGGCCGTCCAGGTAGTACAAAAGCCGCCCGTTGAGGCTGGAGGAGGACAGGGTGATGGCCCGCAGGCGGTCCAGCACCAGCCCGCCGCTGAACACCACGGCCAGCGCCCCCATCGCCAGGATGCCCAGGGCGGCCAGGGCCGCGGGCAGGATTTTTTTCTCCTTCAGGACGGACCGCCCGCCCCAGACCAGAGCCATAAACAGGAACAGCAGGAAGATGCCCCGGGAGCCGGACAGGTAGATGCCGCACACCAGCACCGCCATGGCCGCCCAGTCAATTCTGCGGCGCCTGTCCTTTAAAAGCAGCAGAATCAGGCAGATCAGCTGGAACAGGGCCCAGGTGTTGGCATACTGAAACAGCCCGTCGATTCTCCCGTTCCGGCTGGCAACGCCCGCCGCGCCGTTGTACAGAAAGGCCGCCGTGGCCAGCAGGGACAGGATGGCCCCCTCATAGGCCACCGCGTCCAGAATCTGCCTTCGCTCCTCCCGGGAGTAGGAGGCGGCGTAGACAAAGAAGAGAACCCACACCGCGATGCGCAGAAATCCGGTGAACGCCATGCCCGGGCTCACCGCAAAGGGGACGGTCAGCAGATGGCAGGCGCACAGCCCGTACAGACACCAGGCCTCCGCCCCCACCGGCAGACAGAGCGCTCCGGACCGGCGGACGGTCCAGCCCAGCAGCAGGAGCAGCAGCACCCCGCAGGCCAGCACCGAAAAGTTGTAGTACCCCCCGAACAGAGGGAGGATGAGCAGCATCAGAAACAGCAGCGGCGTATTGGTCCGGGGCCGCTCCGCCGGAACAGACGGCCTCTTTTTGCTATTCCTGCCCATGCCGTTCCTCCCCAAACAGCACGTCCACCACGGTTTTGGCCTCAGAAAAACGGCTGTTGTCGTTGTTGCTGTCCAGCAGGACAATCACATATTCCTGGTCCCCCTCCTGGGCCAGGGTCACCAGATTGTACCCGCCGATGAGGGTGGTGCCGGTCTTCAGGCCCTTTACCCGGGAGTCCCGGCCCACCAGGCGGTGCATGTTTTTAAACTCCCGGCCCTCCACGGTCAGCTCGGGCACGCTGGTGAAGTCCAGCAGCTCCGGGTGGGCCCGGACCAGCGCCCGGGACAGCACCGCGATGTCGTGGGCGGTCATGTAGTGGCCGGAGGCGTCGATGCCTGTGGCGTTGGCAAAGTTAGAGCCCTTCATGCCCAGCTCCTTTGCCTTCTTGTTCATCCGGACCACAAAAGCGGCCTCGTCCTGGGCGCACATCAGCACCAGGCACTGGACGCAGTCGCAGCCGCTGGACAGCACGGTGCCCGCCACCAGCTGCCGGACGGTAAAGACCTCCCCGGGACGCATGCCGTATTTGGAGCCCTGGGTATGGGCCTGCTCAGCGGTGACGGTAAAGGTGTCCTCCCAGTCCAGGGCGCCGCTCTCCAGGTCGTCCAGCACCAGAAACAGGGTCATCAGCTTGGTCAGGCTGGCGGGAGAGCGGGGCATGTCCATCTCCTGACTGTAGACAAACCCTCCGGTGTTGACATCCATAACCGCCGCGTAGCGGGCCGTGAGATAGGGCAGCTCAATCCGGGGCGCGGCAAGATGCCGCCACACCGCGGCCGCGCACACCAGAACGGCGGCCGCCGCCAGCAGCAGGATAATCCGTCCTTTGGCGGGCGGTTTGCCGGGCTTGGAGGATGTTTTCTTTTTTTTCATAGTCAGCGGCCCACCTTTTATAATACTGTAGCCGTACCGGGATATCATTCCCCTAAAACCGATGAACCCAGCCCGACAGGAACCACACGGGGGCCAGCCAGGTAAGCATGTAGATAAGCAGGTTCAGGGGGGACAGAGAGGTGTAGGCCCCCACGGAGGTGAGGTAGGCGGCCAGGGCGAGCCCCAGCAGGGAGGCGGCGCAGCACAGGGCTCCGCCCAGCCGGGTGGCCCAGCGCAGCCGCTTGGCGGCGATGATGGCCTCGGCAAAGGGGAGCAGACCCTCCCGGCACAGCAGGGCGGTGAGCACGCCGTCGTGGACCTGCTCCGGGTCGGACAGCTCCCTGCGGCGCTCCACCCCGGGAAAGGCCATCTTGTCCGCCGCCAGCTTGAACCGCTGCTGGAGCATGGCGGGAATCAGGTTGAAGTCCCGGGTGGCCAGCACCGGCTCCACCTTCTCCAGCATCAGGGACTCCAGAGCGGGAAAGACGGTGTCGGGCAGGGTGTAGCTCAGGGCGAAGATGCCGGCCAGCTTGCCGTCGATGGCGCAGAAAACGGCGTTTTTCACGTTCAGCCCCTGGGGCAGGCGGATCTCCATCAGCTTCATAAAGGCGGCGGAGCCCACCAGCACCTGGTCCCCCCGGATCACGGCGGACAGGCCGCCCCCCTCGTGGCACTGGAGGCTGCCGGCGTTGCGCATCAGACCGCCCATAGACCGGAGCTGGTTGTGGAACAGGGTGGTCAGCCCGCTGCCCGAGTCCCGGATGAGGGTGGCGGTGTAGGCCACCACCCGCTCGGCGGGGAAGTCGGAAATGACCTTAAAGCCGCTGAGCTCCACGTAACCGGGGGGGAAGAGGTCGCCGTCGGTGAGAAGGACGCAGCAGCCCTTGCGGGAGGCGGCGATGCCCGGCCAGCCGGCCAGGGCGGCCCCGCTGGTGGCCAGCCGCCGGGTGGCCTTGTGAAAGGCCCGGCCGTATGCCAGCGCTCCGCCGAAGGCGGCGGTGGCGGTAAACAGGGCGGACAGGGCCCAGACAAGCCGCTCCGGATGGTCTCCGCCCACGGAGGAGATCAGGGCAAAGACCACGTCACCCAGGACCAGCAGGGGGCAGAACCGGCGGAAGATGCGCTGGGCGCCGTCGTCGGTCTGAATCTGGCTGCCAAAGTCCTCCTGGGTCCCCGACCACTTGGCATAGGTGTCCTTGTCGTTCCATTTGCCCGGGTCCAGGGTGATGCGGTAGGGGGAGGCGGCGGAGGCGGCGGTGCGGCAGGACAGCCGCAGAGCGCATTTTTTGTGGTAGGTCCCGTGGAGCAGAAAAAACAGCCCCGTCAGGCAGACCAGGGAGTAGGGCAGCCGCTGGGGCGCCTCCGGGGACAGGACAAGCTGAACTCCGTCGGCCAGGGTGAAGAGGCAGGCCAGGGCGGACATGGTGTCCATGCCGAACCTTCCCAGGCAGGCCCGAGCCGCTCCGGCGGCCAGCACCTCAATAGAGAGCAGGGTGCCCAGGGCCAGCAGCCCTGTGGCCAGCAGACATTGGGCCTTGGGCTGATCCAGGGGCTGGGGCCAGCCCAGCCCCGCCAGGGGGGCCAAAGTCTGGGCCAGGGCCAGGAGGGACAGAAGAAGGACCAGCAGCACCCGGGTGCGCATCCACTTCAGCCCCCTGCCGTACCGGCGGGCCAGCTCCTGGGGGGCGACGTCCGGAGGCGGGGGCTCCTGGCGCTTGACGGGCTTCCACCGCCGGGCCGGGGCCTCCTCGCCGGGCTCCTCCCGGTCGGTGCCGGGAATCAGGCGCTCCAGCCGGCGGACCTCCGCCTTGTCGATGGCCTCGTCCTCCTCAAACATGCGGTCGGCGTAGTCGTCCGCCTTCCGGTTCAGGTCGTGGACCAGGGCGGACAGGCCGCTGCGCTTTTTGGGGAAAGGGGTGATCTCCGCTGTCTGCGGGGGCTCCTCCGGAAGGGGGGGGTCCTCCTCGTCCGGCTCCTCGGGGGGCGGGACGGCCCGCCGTCCCGGAAAGGGCACCATGTTGCCGGGGAGGTCCTCCGGGGTTGCGGGGAGCTCCTCCGGGGGCTCGGGCGGATAGCCGTACTCGGCCATAATGTCATCCAGGGAGAAGTCCCCGCCGTCGGCGTCTCCGATCAGCGACTTGATGTCGATGAGCTCGCCCTTATTCTGTTTTTTTTCTCGGTCGCTCATGGGAGGACTCCTTGGTGTTGGTGTAGGGGGCGGCCTCCGCGCCGCCCCATCGTATTAGGGAAAATCGGAGAACGGGGCGGCGCGGAGGCCGCCCCCTACTTCACCCCATCCTCTGTCTGACCGCCTCATAGAGCAGCACGGCGGCCGCGGCGGAGGCGTTGAGGGAGTTGATTTTACCAAACATGGGGATGGACACGGTGAAGTCGCAGGTCTCCTCCACCAGCCGGCCCAGGCCGGAGCCCTCGCTGCCGATGACGATGGCGGCGGGGCCCTTCAGGTCGGCCTGATAGAGGGAGGTGGTCCCGCCCATGGTGGCCCCGAAGACCCAGATTCCCTCCTCCTTCAGCTCCTTGAGCAGGGCGGGCAGGTTGGGCACCCGGGCCACGGGGACGTGGGCCACCGCCCCGGCGGAGGTCTTGCCCACGATGGCCGTCAGCCCGGCGGAGCGGCGCTTGGGGATAATCACCCCGTGGGCTCCGGCGGCGTCGGCGGTGCGGATGACCGCACCCAGGTTGTGAGGGTCGGACAGCTCGTCGCACACCACGATCAAAGGCTGTTCCCCCTTTTCCCGGGCGGCGGCAAGAATGTCGTCCACGCTGGCGTATTCCCGGACGGCGGCCTGGGCGATGACCCCCTGGTGGGCGTGGGTGCGGCTCATGTTGTCCAGCTTGCGCCGGTCGGCGTCCACCACCACGATGCCCTTCTCCCGGGCGGCGGAGGCGATGTGGCCCAGGGCGGCGTCGGTCTCCCCCCTGGCGATGAAGATCTTGTCGATGGTCACCCCGGCCCGCAGGGCCTCGATGACGGCGTTGCGGCCCTCGATGATGCCGTCGTTCTCCTGCTCCACTGGGGCGGAGCGGCGCAGAGGGGGGCGTTTGTTCATAGGGAGTCAGTCCTTCCGGTGTCGAAATCACATACAAAACATATTCTACCACATTTTTCGGCTGGTGGGAAGTGTCAATTGAAAGGTCACAGAAAATTCACCGGAAGTTTACACGGTATTTTCTTGTTTTTATTCCGCGACTGTGGTATGATGCCCTTTGACCTGTTTTAGGAAAAAGAAAAAAATGGAGGTACGCTCCTTTGAAACCAGATAAAGGAAACAACAAAAAGAACACCTTCGGCCTGATTTCGCTGATTTTGTGGGCGCTGTTTCTGACGTTGCTCTTCCGCAGCTGTACCAGCTCCTACAACAGCTCCAACCAGGTCCAGGTGGACTACTCCGTCTTCAAACAGTGGATAGCGGCCGATTTGGTGGAGTCTGTCAATTTAGAGAGCAGCCTGTTCACCATCACCCTTAAGGAGGGGGCGGCGGAGGAGGCCCTGTCCTACATCCCGGAGGATGAGGAGAGGCGCCAGGGAAACAATATGTTCGCCTGGATGCCCATCCAGAATGACCGGGAGACCGTGTATGTCACCACTCCGCTCCCCATTGCTGATTTGGAGCTGGAGGCCCTACTGGAGGAACATGGGGTACGCCGCTGGACCGACCCGGTGGACAACTCCTCCCAGATCCTCTACCTGTTCCTCACCACTGTCCTGCCCATCGTCATCATGGTGGGCGCTATGGTGTTCCTCATGCGGGGCATCGGCGGCAAGGGCGGCATGGGCGGCATCGGCGGCGTGGGCAAGGCCAACGCCAAGGTCTATGTGGAGAAGAAGACCGGGGTCACCTTCCGGGACGTGGCCGGCCAGGACGAGGCCAAGGAGAGCCTGGAGGAGATCATTGACATCCTCCACAACCCCCAGAAGTACACCGAGATCGGCGCCAAGCTGCCCAAGGGCGCCCTGCTGGTGGGCCCCCCGGGCACCGGCAAAACCCTTCTCGCCAAGGCCGTGGCCGGCGAGGCGGGGGTGCCCTTCTTCTCCATCAGCGGCTCCGACTTCGTGGAGATGTTCGTGGGCGTGGGCGCGTCCCGTGTCCGGGACCTGTTCAAGGAGGCCAGCAAGATGGCCCCCTGTATCATCTTCATCGACGAGATCGACACCATCGGCAAGTCCCGGGACAACCGCATGGGGGGCAACGACGAGCGGGAGCAGACCCTGAACCAGCTGCTGGCCGAGCTGGACGGCTTCGACCCCGGCAAGGGCGTGATTGTCCTGGGGGCCACCAACCGGCCCGAGGTGCTGGACAAGGCCCTGCTCCGCCCCGGCCGCTTCGACCGGCGGATTACCATCGACCGGCCCAACCTGGCCGGACGTCTGGCCACCCTCCAGGTCCACACCCGGAACATCCGCCTCAGCGAGGACGTGGACCTGAAGAAAATCGCCCTGGCCACCGCCGGCACCGTGGGGGCCGACCTGGCCAACCTGGTGAACGAGGCCGCCCTCCGGGCCGTCCGCCACGGCCGGAGGGCCGTCAACCAGGAGGACCTGCTGGCCTCCTTCGAGTTTGTCATCGCCGGCAGCGAGAAGAAGAACTCCGTCCTCACTCAGATGGAGCGCAGGCTGGTGGCCTACCACGAGGTGGGCCACGCCATGGTGGCCTACAAGCAGAAGAACGCCGAGCCGGTGCAGAAGATCACCATCGTCCCCCACACCGAGGGCTCCCTGGGCTACACCCTCCTCATGCCCGAGGAGGATAAGACCAACCTTAGAACCCGTGAGGAGCTGATGGCCAAGATTGCCGTCTCCATGGGCGGCCGGGCCGCCGAGGAGGTGGTGATGGGCACCATGACCAACGGCGCCTCCCAGGACATCCAGGAGGCCACCAACATCGCCCGGAACATGGTGGCCATGTACGGCATGAGCGAGGAGTTCGGCATGATGGCCCTGGGCTCCGTCCGGAACCAGTATCTGGACGGGGGCTACGGCCTGGACTGCGCCCAGGACACCGCCGCCGTCATGGATAAGGCCGTCAAGGCCATCCTGGACGTGTGCTACCAGGAGGCCGTGGAGGTCATCAAGGCCAACCGGGAGGATATGGACAAGGTGGTGACCTACCTGCTGGAGAAGGAGACCATCACCGGCGGCGAGATGGTGGCTATCATCGAGGGCCGGGACCCCGCCACCGTGGAGGACGCCTATGCCTCCACCAAGGCCAAGCCCCTGCCCGGAGACATTGAGCCCCCGGCCAAGGCCATCCACATCATCAGCGAGGAGATCAAGCCTCCCGCCGCCCTGGAGGAGCCGGAGGAGCCCCCCGCCGAGGCGGAGGAGAAGCCGCCTGAGGAGGAGGCCGTCCAGCCCGAAGAGGCCGCGGAGGACGAGGAGAACAGGCCCGAAT
Organism: uncultured Oscillospiraceae bacterium; assembly: GCA_950097245.1. Taxonomy (GTDB): domain Bacteria; phylum Bacillota; class Clostridia; order Oscillospirales; family Oscillospiraceae; genus Lawsonibacter. The sequence goes on from CATNCS010000007.1 coordinate 62,153, forward strand.
AACGTAAAAAACAGGACGCAGAGCGCGTCCTGTTTTTCTTTGTCTTGGTTACGGTTAGCCCGACTGAGAGCCGGCGGCATACTGGCCCATGTGGACGTTCAGCACCGGCCGGCCCGGGCCGATGAGCGCGTCCTCAAAGCGGCACCTCCACTGGATACTCTGATCCAGATTGCCCTCTCCGTCCACGCCGTCCACCGTGTCCCCATCCTTGATGGGCCGGCGGTTTTCCAGACAGTAGGAGGCGATGGAGTAGGCGTGGCGCACCACCCGGTTGGGGTCCACATTGTGGAAGTGGTACTGCAGATCCTCCAGATAGAGCAGGGTCATGCCCAGAGTGTCCACAATGCTGTCATCGGTGCCCTGGATATTGAAGAACCGGGCGTTGACAATGTAGTGGATATACCGGTCCAGACCGGAACAGGTCCTGTTCCGGACGGTATCCGCCAGAATCAGCTTGCCGGTGTTCAGGGAGTACACCGCCTCGCAGGTGGGGAAGAGTTCCACCAGGGCCTCCAGATAGTCCATGTCGAAATCGGCCCGCTCCAGGGGGTCCAGGGTGCCGGCCAGTATGTCGTTGGCGAAGATGCAGTACTTGCACTCCGACAGGAGGCGGTCCCGGTCCTCCCGGCAGTCCCACATCTGGCTGCGCTTCATCTCGTCGATTTTCTCCGGGTGGAAGGTGTCGCAGGGCATGACGGACACCTGCACCGGCCCCTGGCCGTTGCTGAATTTGGCGATGTGATCCAGGGCGGCGAAGAGGGCGAGGCCCTTCATGGAGGAGGCTATGTCATCGGTGGGCTTTGCCGCGTCCACCTTGCCGATATGGCGCTCCAGCACCTCGGTCATCCGCTCAATGGAGGGCATTTCGCACTTTTCCCTCATCAGCAGCTGGACCATAAACACCCCGCCTGGGCGGATGGTGGAGTCCATCTCGTCCAGAGGTGACTTCTTCTCCGGCTCCGGTGTGCGCTCCGGCTGCTTCTTTTTCTTGAACAGTCCCATGGGGGATTCCTCCTTTGATTATTCCGGCACAAGGCCGCTGAAAATGTCGTCCAGAGAGATGTCGAGGTCGTCGAACAGGCTGCATTTGAAGTGCGTGACCACAGCGGCCCGTTCCGACTCGGTCAGTCTTGGCAGCATCCAGTCCGGGTAGATGGCGTAGACCTCATGGTTGTATCAATCTTTTTTATAGAATACCAATGTCATTTTTTCGTTGATTACTTTAGACTCTCCTGTGAGACCCCATAAAAATCCGTGTAAACGACAAACTCTGACAGAATAAAAGAGAACGACTCAGTCAAGAATGGAAATAACAACCAATTCAAGAAGGAGTCGAAGAAAATGAACGCAGCACCGCAGGAA